>JAPPAR010000012.1 GCA_026705445.1 Candidatus Dadabacteria bacterium | reverse complement strand
CTTTATTATAACACAAACAACGGCCTTTTCTATACCTTACCGTGAGAAATCCGGGCTAGGGACAGAAGCGAAGAGATGATTCTTAATAACTATAGGGCAATGGAATCAATCAGAGAGTTGAAAAATGAGCCCTTGACTCAAGAACTAGTGTTCAATATCCATGAGATTATAACCAGAGGGACTCTTGATGAACCAACCGCGGCCGTACGGTTTCGCAAGGAGTCCGAGGACATAAATGTTTATTGGAGCGAGGAAGAGGACACCTTAGTGCATGTGCCCCCACCTGCGTCGGAGCTTCCTTGGAGAATGAAAAAAATGTGTGAATTTGCCAACGGTGAGGACGGTGGTGGATTCATACATCCCGTGATTCGGTCTATAATTCTTCATTTCTGGTTAGCATATGACCATCCGTTTTTTGACGGCAATGGCAGAACGGCCCGGGCATTGTTTTACTGGTCCATGCTCCACCATGGGTACTGGCTGTTTGAGTTCATATCAATATCTGAAATAATTCTCAAGGGTAAAACGCAATACGTTAAGGCGTTTTTATATACGGAAACCGACGGAAACGACCTTAATTATTTCATCATTTACCATCTTCGCGTGATACGAAGAGCTATAAGGACTCTGCATGATTACATAGATAGAAGAACTGGTGAATTAAAAGAGCTTGAATTGCAGATTAAATCTCTAGCTTTACTCAATCACAGGCAGAGAGATCTGGTTGGCAGTGCTCTCAAGCATCCTAACCGTGACTATACGGTTAGGGGTCATCAGACGGTTCATAATGTTGTATATCAGACGTCCCGGACGGATCTGCTTGAACTGGTGGAACTGGGTCTTTTTGAGAAACGAAAACGTAGGAGATCATGGATTTTTAAGCCGGTGGCAGACCTGGAGGAAGCACTTGGAAATCTCTGATCGGCCCTGTTTTTTTTGAAAGGAATTTGTAAACTGGGATTGTTGCTTGGAATGCGCCGGGATTTTGTCAACTCATCGGTTTTATCAGCGGGGAGAACCTCTTTAGGGGCTTGAAAAACACTCCGCAGGCATATACGATAGAAGTTCTGTAAAATTTTTGACGCAAGGAGAGATCAAAAAATGAAAATTTCACTTCTAGGTGGAACGGGAGACATAGCGGAAGGTCTGGTACTGCGGTGGTCAAGAGCGGGACATGAGATCTACATAGGTTCCAGAAGCGAGGAAAAAGCACTTGGCATAGCGGCTGGCCACGCGGAAACGCTTGAAGGGCTCGGAATCGAATCGAACATACACGGTATGGCGAACGCAGACGCCGCGGCGTCTTCCGAGGTAATAATAATAAGCATTCCTCCCGAGTACGCGGCGGCCACTGTAGCGGGATGCGGCGACAGCATCACGGATCAGATAGTCGTAACCCCGGTAGTCTCGATGAAGAGGGAAGGCAAGACTTTTCTGTTCGACCCTCCCGCCCAGGGTTCTTCGGCTCTTGAGATAAAGGACGCGCTTCCCGAAACGGCGAGGCTAGTGTCCGCTTATCACAATCTTCCCGCAAACGAACTTGCCAAAATAGACGAGAACCTTGATTACGACGTGGTCATATGCGGGGATGACGAGGGAGCTAAAGAGGTGATCAAGAACCTTACCGAGGAAATGAAGAATCTTAGGGTGCTTGACGCGGGTCCGCTCGAGATCTCCTCGATGATAGAGTCGCTTACGCCTCTTATCGTTAACCTTAACGTAAGGTACAAGCCCTCGCATTTTTCAGTCAAGTTCGTCTGAGGCGTCATTCTCCGATAATCTGGATGATTACCCTTCTTGTTCTGGGGCGATTATCGAAGTCAACGAGCACTATCTGCTGCTAGGTGCCGAGCAACGGACCGCTTTCTGAGAACGGAACCGTAAGCGAGGGGCCGAGCACCGACGCTCTCACGTGCGAGTGACCGTTCCCGTCGCCCCATCTGGCGTTGTGCGCGTAGTGCATGGCCTCCGGCGCCATTCTCTCAAACGCGTCTTTCAGGTCGGAGAGCACTCCGCTTTCATACTCTATAGTAGTGACCCCGCAGGTCGAGCCGGCGACAAAGACCGTGGCCGTTCCCGAGGATAATTCCGCCTTGGAGAGCTCGCGGTTCACGTGAGGAGTTATGTCTAGTATGTCGCAGTCGCCCTCGGTGCTTATCGTGAATGATTTCGTTTCAACCGGCATCTTGTCCTCAGAAAAGTTCCAGCTGGCGCGGCTTTTTAAACGCCGTTATGTTCCACCCATCCTTCTCAAGCCCCTCTGTGAAACTGTCGCCAAAGTTCCCCCTTATGATTACGTTCTCGGGCCTTGAAACGCCAAGATATTCTGAGATCTCGTCGTATCCAAAGTGGTTGCTTAATGGGAACGCCACCTCGGCCCGCAGAGCCGACCTAACAAACATTCCGTTTTCCATTGAGCGGCCGCTTATAACCGCAACCTTCTTTCTTTGAAGGTTCTTGACGACCGCGGAGTCTCTGTAGGAAAGGGGGGCTATTAGGACTTTGTTTTTAAAATGCTTTCTTTTTATCCCTCCGTAGGGCGGAATTTTTATCCCAAGTTCCTCATAGAGCCTTAGAGTCTTAGCCATCGCTGGATGAAGGCTCATCTCGATGTCTCTTTCCCCGAGGAAGATTATAAGGTCCTGCGCTTTTCCCATGGGGTTTACCAGGATTACCGGTACACTGTCTTCAAACAGCGTCCTGTTTACGAATTCGAATATGGATTCCATTACTACTTCGGGCGGCGGGAAAATGAACTTCGGCGCTCCGTATGCGCAATTTACGACTAGCGTGTGGCATCTTCTGAGTTCCGCGTAACCGGCGGTGACGGTATTCTTAAGCTTGAAGCCGCCCGCGTAAACGATTCTTTTTCCGTCTTTTTCAATGACTACCTGCGCTGCCCCGAGCATCTGTCCCGATGGGATGAGCTCAATCGAGTAGCTGCCCAGAGTGAAAGGTTTTCCGTAAGGGGAGGAAAGAACTGCTGAGCCCTTAATTTTTTTCCCTAGGAGCTTTATCGTTTCGGGCGTAGCTATGATTTTTTCGCTTCGGGGAAGCTTGTTGAAATTTGCGCTTGTGACAAAAGAAAGCGGCACGGCCCGTTTCGAGTCGAAATATATATCGGTACCGGAAAGCTTGATTTCAGAGCTAGAACTGATCTCCAGCATTACGGAAGGAAATCTACTTTAGTTTTTCCTTCATAACAAGCGATTCGTCCCGGCCTCGCCGACTTCCTGAATCAGGTGCTTGGCGGTGGATGATGAAATGTTCGGCCTGCAGACATCTTGGGACAAAAAGACGGCCGAGGTCGCCGGTTTTCCCGGTCGTTATATGGCTTGTTCAATCGGAAAGATTTTTTGTTGCGCAGAGACTTGCGTGTCGGATTATGGAGGTTCTGGCACAGGGGGATTTGCCCCAATCCTCCCTCAAAAATGCTTGACAGGGCTGTTGTTTTCTTGTTTTAATCTAAAAACTAATGCTACTAGTAACCTGGCGAGAACCGGCGTTCTTCAGGATTTTAACTAAACGAAGCAATAGGGAGGATATAATGAGAATTTTAATGCGAAATACTGTTTTTAAGACCGTAGTACTTGCGGGTCTTTTTTTGTGCGTGATGGTGGGGGGGGGTGCTTTCCTTGGTATTACGAATTCAGCGCACGCTACTCACAATGAAGGTTTTATACACGCTGAGGATGTTGGTACCGACCAAGAAAAGCTTGAACAATTTGTAAAGGATGCGATTGACGCCTATTACATAGATTTTATCTTCAGGCAATGCGAGTTTCCCGAGAATATTTCTTCGCTTATTACTGCTTCTGGTATTGATTTTGAGACCGCGCCTGTTGATCAGATAAAAGACTCTATTCCGCTATTGACTCTTTTGCCTCCTGCTGTAGCAGGTGATCTACTAACGAACATAGGACAATATTGCGACTATTCAAAACCCTTCAGCGAGGTATTTAGGTCACAGGGCGCACAAGCCGGGGAGTGGGAATCGGGTTCCATATACCTTTTTGTTATGGATAATGAAGGAGATGATCAGGGGGAACTGCTTTTTCACGGGAATGATGAAACCCTTGAGGGCGATGTTCTGCAAGCTTTTGATGCGGGTGGAAGAAATGTCGCAAAGTTAATTGTTGACACCGCTAAAGGAGATGCTGAGAAGGGTGGCTTTGTTGATTATTGCTGGAATGATCCCGCTACTGAAGATGACAACGTAGGTGGTAATGACCCTGCAATAGCCCCAGGTGATTCATGGAAGAAGGTCTATGTTGTGAATCCTTTCAAGCTCCTAGGTGCCCCGGAACCTGCTGGTTTTTCAGACGTTATTTTCGGTTCTGGAATCTATCCGAAAACGGGTACCCCGCCGACTGGATGCAAGATATATGGCGGCATGGAAGAGCCCATGGAAGAGATGGAAGAACCCATAGAGGAATCCATGGATGAGCCTGGGGAAATGGAAATGCCGACAGACACTGTTGATAGCGTTAGTGGGGGGGGGTGTGCGATTGCATCTGGAAGCGAAAGTACGCCTCAGAGCACTGCGTTTAATCTGCTGCTGCTGTCTGCCCTGTTTCTTGCCGTATCGTTCAGAAGGCGCGTGACGGGCAAGCGGAACGGTGTTCAGTTTTAGTTCCAAAGTGTTTCTTGGCCGAGGAACTGCAGCCTTGGGAACGGTTTTCCGACTCAGGCGGACTGGTGTTTTAGCGAAGACGAGTAAAGGGGGAGCGTCGTTTGGCGCCCCCCCCCTTTTTTTTGTCAGTTGACTTCTATTTTCTTTGAGGGCTCGTCCTGTTTTCTCGGCAGGGTGAGGCGCAGGATGCCGTCTTTGTAATCGGCCTTTATGTTTTCCCTGTCTATGTTGTCGTCAAGAAAAAAGCTTCTCTCAAACAGTCCGTAGGATCTCTCGACCCTGAGATATCCTTCCTTCTCGGTTTTGTCCTCAAGCTTTTTTTCTCCCTTTATCGTAAGCCGGTTGTCCTTTACGTCTATGTCAAGGTCTTCCCTGCTTACCCCGGGCAATTCCGCCGATAAAACGAAATTGTTTCCGTCGTCAAAAATATCAACTCTCGGACTCCGCCCACTCTCCGCCGCATCGGAATCAAAAACCCTTGGGAAGGCGCTTGCGAAATTCCGAAAGACGTTGGCCGGCTCCAATAGATTCACTGCGTATTTCATTGTCTTTACCTCCGTTTAAATAAATTTTTTGTCCCTGTTTCTCTTTCCGCAATTCCATATTAATCATCATCCGGGGGCACTCAAGAATTTTTTTTGTTTCCCCCAGGTTGTATTTCCCTCCAAATAATGGTTTGTTTGATTAAGGGAGAATCACTCATGGCGAGACTGCAGGGCGGATATCTGGTTTCCAAGGCTCTTTACGACTTGGGAGTGAGAGACATCTTTACCCTCGGAGGGGGACACATAAACCCTGTCTACAGGGCCTGTACGGATCTTGGCATAAGGCTTGTCGACACCCATCATGAGCAGGGAGCCGCAATGGCGGCGGATGCCTACGGAAGACTCAGGAGAGTGCCTGGGATATGCCTTGTGACGGCGGGTCCCGGACTTACGAACGCCCTCACGGGGGTATCGGGTTCTTACCTTGCCAATTCTCCCATGATGCTGATTTCGGGACGTTCGGGGATCGAGGAGAACGACAGGATGTCCCTTCAGGAAATAGACCAGGAAGCAATCGTAAGGCCCGTTACGAAGTGGGCGAGAACGGTTTACGAAGTCGGAAGACTCGAGGAGTACGTCTCGGCCGCCTACGGGGCCGCGATCTCTGCCAGGCCGGGTCCTGCGTACCTTGGAATGTCCTACGAGGTTCTTTACCCCAGTTGCGATGAAAAGGAGACTTCACCCGCAAGGGCTCCCGTTCCGGATACCGACTGCGAACCGCCCGAGCACAAGATCTCGGAATTTTTCCGGTTGCTTTCTGACTCGAAAAGACCCGTTGTGATTGTCGGAAGCGGCGGCTGGTACTCGGGTACAGAGCAAAGCATTTTGGAATTCGCGGAAAGACTTGGAGCGCCTTTTTTCACTCTTAACATGGGAAGAGGTATCCTACCGGACAACCACAAATGCTGCTTCGGGGCGGCATCACCTGCAAGTCCCGGGGGATTCAGGGAGATAAGCGCAAACGCGGATCTTGTGATTCTTCTCGGCATAAGGCTCAGCATCTACGCCGGGTTCGGAAACACAATAAACCCCGAGGCCAAAACGGTCCAAGTGGATATCCATCCCGAGGAGATCGGGAGAAACCGCCCGGCCGATCTCGGGGTAGTCTGCGATCTCGATTCTTTTCTCGCGAAGGCGAATCTTTACGCCCGCGAAAACAAGGGAAGCTTCGATTTTCGTTCCTGGATGAAGGATGCCCGTTCCTCAAGGTCCCGCGCCCGCGCGGCGTTTCGCCGGACCGTTTCCAAATCGAAGGGAATCCACCCGGCCACGGTAGCAAAAACTGTTTCGGATTACTTGGGGGGAGGGGGGGTAATCGCGGTTGACGGCGGAGACTGCCAGTCATGGACAGACCTTTCATCCGAAGTAAGAACCCCTGGGCATTACCTTAAGGGAGGCCCGCTTGGATGCATGGGCGTCGGAGTGCCTTTCGCCCTCGGGGCAAAGGTCGCTTTTCCCGAAAAGCCCGTGGCGCTCGTGACCGGAGATGGAGCCGTGGCCATGAATTTCATGGAGATGGAAACCGCGGTGAGGCACTCTATCCCGTTTGTGGTTGTGGTCTGCAACGATTCCGCGTGGGGAATGACCAAGCATCAGATAGAGATAACCTATCCTGACGCGGGGGTGACCCAGGGAGTGGACCTCGGTTTTGTCGATTTTCACGAAATAATAAAAGCGATGGGCGGGTACGGGGAGAAGATAGAGGACATAAAAGACCTGACCCCAGGCTTGGAAAGGGCTTTTTCCTCGGGACTCCCTTCAGTGATCAACGTGAGAACCGACCCTGACGCGGTAAGCGGCGCGACGCGGGTGATCACGGAGATGATGATGAGGGCGATGGACTGAAGTTTCCTTTCGAGGGGCTTTGCAGTCAGTCGTTTTTAAGCACGGCCAGAAAAGCTTCCTGCGGTATCTCCACCCTTCCTACCTGCTTCATCCTCTTTTTTCCCTCTTTCTGTTTTTCAAGAAGTTTTCTTTTCCTGGTGACGTCTCCCCCGTAGCACTTTGAAGTAACGTCCTTTCTCATCGCCTTCACGGATTCGCGGGCTATCACCCTGCTTCCGATTGCGGCCTGTATGGCTACCTCGTAGAGCTGGCGGGGTATAAGCGACCGGAGTTTTCCTATAAGTCCTCTCCCCCTCTCGTAGGCCTTGTCCTTGTGGGAGATTATCGAGAGCGCATCGACTATGTTTCCGTTAACCAGGATATCGAGCTTTATGAGGTCTGAGTCCTTGTATCCGGCGGGTTCGTAATCCATCGAGGCGTAGCCCTTGGTGACGGATTTTAGATTGTCGTAAAAATCGTAGACTATTTCCGCGAGGGGAAGTTCGTATTCGATTATGGCCCTGTTTTCGGTCACGTAGCTCAGGTTCCTCTGTATGCCCCTTCTTTTCTCGCAGAGCTCGAATATCTGCCCCAGGTAATCCGAAGGGGTGTGAACGGAGACGTACACGTAAGGTTCCTGGAGCCGGGCCGAGCGGTCGCCGGTCGGAAGCTCGCTGGGATTGTCGACGTACACCTCCCTTCCTCCCGGATAGGCGGCCTTGTAAATGACGGTCGGCGCGGTAGTTATGAGGTTTACCTCGAATTCCCTCTCCACCCTCTCCCGCACGATTTCCATATGAAGCAACCCGAGGAAGCCGCAGCGGAAACCGAACCCAAGCGCCAAGGACGTCTCGGGCTCGTAAACAAGTGACGAGTCATTGAGCTTGAGCTTCTCGAGCCCTTCCTTGAGCCTGTCGTAATCTCCCGTGTCTATGGGGTAGAGCCCGCTGAAGACCATGGGCTTTATGACCTTGAATCCCTCGAGGGGGTTTTCGGTGGCGGAATCGGCATCCGTTATCGTGTCACCGACTCCAGCTTCTCCGATTTCCTTTATGGAGGCGGTTATGAATCCGACCTGCCCCGTCGTGAGCTGCTCAAGTTCCTCTGCCTGCGGAGCAAACGCACCTATCTTCCGCACCTCGTATTTTTTGCCGGTTGCCATGAGCTTGATTCTCATGCCAAGCCTTACCGTTCCCTCGTATATCCTCACCAGCATCACGACGCCCTGGTATGAGTCGAACCAGCTGTCGAATATGAGCGCTTTGAGCCTCGAGTCCTCGGGGCTCTTAGGCGGCGGTACGAGCGCCACGATCGATTCCAGTATCTCCTTCGTGCCGGTTCCGTCCTTGGCGCTTGCCAAAACGGCGTCCTCGGTGGAGATTCCGACTATATCCTCTATTTCTTTTTTCACTCTCTCGGGTTCGGCGGAAGGCAGGTCTATCTTGTTTATGACGGGTATCATCTCAAGCCCTGAATCAGCGGCCAGGTAAGCGTGGGCAAGCGTCTGGGCCTCAACTCCCTGGGAGGCGTCAACCACAAGCAGTGCTCCCTCGCACGCTATGAGGCTCCGCGAAACCTCGTAGCTGAAATCGACGTGCCCGGGGGTGTCTATCAGGTTGAACTCATAGGTTCTGCCGTCATCGGCTTTGTACTTCAGCCTTACCGCCTGGGCCTTTATGGTTATTCCCCTCTCCCTTTCTATTTCCATGTTGTCGAGGAACTGCTCGGTTTTCTCGCGTTCGCTGAGAGTGCCCGTGAACTCAAGAAGCCTGTCGGCAAGAGTTGATTTGCCGTGATCGACGTGAGCTATTATGGAGAAATTTCGAATTAGGTCCGTTTCCATGATCAGGCTGAAAGTATAAAGCAATGTCTTTATGTTTCAAACGGCGTGAAGGTCCATGTGCCTGAATGAAACCTGATCGTCCGCACTTGCTCCGCGGTGGTTTTTCTTAGGATTTGCAAGGAACTGTCATTACTTCTAAATTTTCCGTTTTCCTGAAATATTACGGTTTAAACTATGCTGTGTTCTGTGTTATAATCAAAAATCTGCATTATTAAGTTATGGAGGATTAAGATGAGAAAAGGAATCATTGCGGGGCTTGCCGCGTTGCTCGTCTCAGGTTTGCTAAGTCCCTTGACGCACGCCTTTGAACTCGAAAAGCTCGTAGTGCTCGGAAGCCGTTTTGAGGAACGCAGCGTTTCAGACTCCCCCGTTCCCGTTGACGTCATAACCGAAGAGGAGATCGTCGCGACGGGCCAGACCGAGGTAGGAAGGATTATTCAGGAGCTCATACCGTCTTTTAATTTCTCGAGCTCGACCATAAGCGACGGAACAGACTCTCTTCGTCCCGCCACGCTTCGGGGCCTTGGGCCTGATCAGGTTCTGGTGCTTGTTAACGGAAAGCGCCGCCACAAAAGCGCTCTGATACACGTAAACACCTCCGTGGGTCGCGGTACCGCTGGTGTTGACATGAACACGATTCCCGTAAGTGCCATAAAGAGAATCGAGGTGCTGAGGGACGGTGCTTCAGCGCAGTACGGTTCAGATGCTATATCCGGTGTTATAAACATAGTCCTTAAGGACGGCTACGACGGCAAGATAACGGCGACTGCCGGACAGCTTTACGAAGGAGACGGAGAAACTCTTGTGGCGAGCATAAACAAGGGTTTTTCGCTTGGTGGGGAAAGCGTCGTTAATGCGACCCTTGAAGTAAGGGACAGAAGTAAATCCAACAGGGCCGGGGTAATGGGAGATATCCAGTATCCGGGCAGTGAATGTCTTGATGCGGATGGAAATGCGGCCCCGTGCGGAAGCCTGAGTGGTCCCCGGACGCTTTCAGCCAACAGTGTAAACGATCCCGAGCGCGTTTTTGACAGGGACAGGTTCAGAGTGGGTGACGCAGATTCCACGCACGTAAGCTTCGTGCTCAACATGAGAGCGCCGGTGGACCTGATGGACGGTGAGATTTACAGCTTCTTTGACCTGTCGAAGAGGGAAAACGAGAGCGGAGGTTTTTACAGAAGGGCGAATCAGCTTGACAGAAACCCTGCCGGATCAGCTTATCCGGATGGTTTTCTTCCTCTTATCAACACCAGCATAAATGATATCGCGTTCGGTGCGGGTTTCGAGGGAAACCTTACCGACAGCGTTGAAATGGACGCGAGTTATGTAGTGGGTGGAAACTCTTTCTCCTTTGAGATCACTGATTCCCATAACGCCTCATGGGTCAGGTGTCATACCGGTGAAGCGGAGCAATGTCTCTCCGATGCGGATTACACCGGTTCAATTCCACTGTCCGCCGATGCGGGAGAGCTGAAGCTTCTTCAGCATACACTGAATCTTGATTTCACGGCTCCCTTTACGTTTGGAAATCTCGCCTGGGGAGGTGAGTACAGAAGGGAGGAATATGAGATAGAAGCCGGCGAACGGTATTCATACGAAGACTACGATGGTCCTGGAGGCAGAGGGTCTCCCGGAATACAGGTATTTCCAGGCTTCAAACCTAGCAATGAGCTCTCGGAAGCGAGGGATGCTTTTTCCGCTTACGCCGACGCAGAGGTTGACGTAGGGGAGATGTTGCTTTTAAGTCCTGCAGTGCGCTACGAGAACTACAGCGATTTCGGAAACACCTTTAACGGAAAGCTCTCCGCCCGAGCCGGACTTTCCGATTCATTTGCCCTTAGGGGTTCCGCGAGCACGGGTTTTAGGGCTCCTTCCATGCAGCAGATTTATTTCAACAACGTCTCGACACAGTTCAATCTTAATGAGCAGACAGGAGAATTTGACGCGTTTGAAGTGGGCACTTTCCGCAATGACAGTGATCTTGCGAGGATGATAGGAGTTCCGGAGCTTAAAGAAGAAACTTCAAGGAATTTCAGCGCCGGTTTCGTGTTTAATCCGCTTCCCGCTTTCACAATTACAACCGATTTCTATTACATACTGATTGACGATCGTATTATCCTGAGCGGAAGGATTAGCGAGGGCAATGAAGCCATTCCTCAATCGGTAAGGGATAGCGTAGGGGCGCAGCAGGGCCAGTTCTTCATGAACGCTGCGGACACTACGACCAAGGGAGTGGATGTGGTCGCGAGTTATGATCATTCCTTTTCCGACAATTCTACTTTAACACTCGTTTTTGCCGGAACTGTAAACGAAACCGAGATCACGGACGTGAATCTTCCGCTCGGCCTTCCCGAAGAGCTTTTTACGGAGCAGGACCGTTCGATTATAGAAGAATGGCAGCCTAAGGACCGGTTCTCCCTTTCCGGGTCTTATTCAAAAGGATTCGCATCCCTGCTGGTTGCTGTTCACCGTTACGGAGAATATACGGTTGTTGACGGCGGAAAAAGCCAGACTTATGGCGCAAAGTACATTACCGATGCAAATCTTAGTCTAGAACTGGGCAAAGTCGGCACGCTTAAAGTTGGGGCCAACAACCTTTTTGATGTAAAGCCGGACAAAAACGAAATCGGCCAGTCAAGGGGCGGTAAAATATATGATCACGATGGGTCTCTTATAGTCGATTCTCCGGGAGTTTTCACCTACTCACGGCGCTCGGCACCTTTCGGATTTAACGGCGGTTATTACTACCTGGCTTACGAGTACAGCTTCTAGCCTCTATTGACGCAACGATATTATTTTCCTGCCGGGATGAATTTGTCCCGGCAGGAACTTTTCCCAAAATCCTCTTATACCGCGGATGACCTTATTACCATAAGTTTTTCGTGGGTCATCTCGCGCATCGTGTACGGAATACCCCCCGTTCCGATTCCCGAGTGCCCGGCCCCACGAAAAGGCATCCAGTCGACCCGAAATGCGGTGTGATCGTTTACAAGCACCGAAGCCGCCTTTAACTCCTTCACGGCTTCAAGTGCGGTATCGATGTTCTTGGTGAATACTGACGCCTGAAACGAGTAGGGGAGACTGTTTGCCAGTTCTATGGCCTCGTCCATTTTCTCGTACGAGTAAACGGCTATGACGGGTCCGAAAATCTCCTCGCGCGAGAGCCTGCAGTTCTGGCTCGGGTTAAGGATTACAGTGGGTTCGTAGCAGGTTTTCCCTATTCTACCGCCTCCGCAAAGAAGCTCCCCGTCTTTTCTCAAAGCCTCTTTTACCCAGCTGTGAACTCTTGTGACCTCCTTCGGGCTTATGAGGGGACCTATATGCGTTTCTTCGCTCATCGGGTCTCCGACTTTTGTCTCAAGGGCGAGTTTTTTAAGTCCTCTGGCGACTTTTTTCACTACCGAGCTCTGTGCGAAAACCCTTTGCACGGAAACGCAGACCTGGCCCGCGTGGTAGAAGCCGCCTTTTGCAAGAAGGGGAAGCATGTCGTCTATGTCGGCGTCACGCTCTACTATCACGGGAGCCGCGCCTCCGTGCTCAAGAGCGCATCTTGTTCCCGGCGCGAGTCTTGATCTCAAATGCCATCCCACTTTGGCGGAGCCGATGAATGTGAGGTAGTTGACCCTTCTGTCGGTGGCCAGCGCTTCGGCGAGCGTATCGTCCACTATAACCGCGCGGGCCCATTTTTCCGGAAGACCGCTCTCGTAGAGAGCTTCAAGCAGGTTAAGGCAGGAAAGGGGAGTATTAAGCGCGGGTTTTATGATTACCGGGCAGCCGACGGCCACCGCGGGTATCACCTGGTGAACGGCGAGGTTAAAAGGGTGATTGAAGGCCGAGATGGCCACCACAACCCCTATAGGTTCCCTGAGAGTAAATGCCATCCTGTTAAGGGAAGCGGCGTTTGAGCCCATGGGTATTTCCTCTCCCCCGAGATTGGAGAGGGACTCGGTTGCCACCTTTATTCCGTTTACGGCCCTCGTAATCTCGGCTCTTGTGTCAATGAGAGGTTTTCCTCCCTCTGCTGCTGCGTCCGCTACGATGCGGTCGTAGTTTCTCTCGACAAACTCTCTGGTCCGCTCGAGGATCTCTATTCTTTGCGGAATGGGAATTCTCTCTGACGGCCTATCGGCAAGAGCCCTTGCCTCGGAAAGCGCTTTTTGCATCTCCCTTTTGCTTGTCACGGGAATTTTTCTTATGAGTTTTTCGTCGTAGGCCCCAAGAACCCCAAGTGTTTTCGGCATGCTTTCTCCCTCCTCCTCCCTTCGGTGTAGATTTTGCTTTTTTAGATACCTGATTTTAAGGCACTTTACATGCCGACAGGGGGTGTTTATATTGAAAAATAGAGGTCGGTTTCATGATTATACGCGGAATTTCCCTGATTGTTTTTGCGGTTGCGGTTCTTGTTATTTGGCCCCTTCTGCCCGCAGGTGGCGAGCAAGCTGAAAAACCCCTGCCCGAGGGAGTCATGGGACTTACCGCGGAGCAGTGGAGAGAGAAGCTTTCTTCACTTGAGTACAAAGTTCTCTGGAAAAAAGGCACGGAAGCTCCTTTTTCGGGAGACCTGCTTTATAACAAGAAAAAGGGGACCTATGTCACCGCCGGCTGCGGACAGCCTGTTTTTTCCTCCGAGCACAAATACGATTCAAAAACCGGATGGCCGAGTTTCTGGAGGCCCATAAGTGAGGACGCAGTGAGGATAGTTCCCGATAACTCCTTCGGGCTCAGGCGCTATGAGGTAGTATCAAGTAAATGCGGGGAACACTTGGGACATGTTTTCAAAGATGGTCCTCCTCCGACGGGACTTCGGTACTGCATAAACTCGGTCGCTTTGGATTTTATTCCTTCCCAGTAACGCCGTTTTGCCTCGAGTTGCGGGTGTAATTTAGCTTGACATTGAATGCGCACCTGTGATAAAAGCATAATTAACGGTCCCTGTCTTGGGACCAGGAACGGTTATGATCTCATACAGGAGGTATGGTTAGTATGGTTCCAATAGAAGC
>JAPPAR010000011.1 GCA_026705445.1 Candidatus Dadabacteria bacterium | reverse complement strand
AGATGCTTACGTCACAACTTATCCCTTTTTGATTGAAAATCTGCCGAAGTCAGGAGTCCGGCTCTGGATTTTACTTGAACTGATTGTCAGACGTCATGATTCGACTTCCTTAACCAGAAAAGTTTTAGAGTCTTCAACATAACTGGACGCCTGAGGACATGAAGGTCAAATCACAATGCCTAAACCCCCGATATTCTGGTTTTGACCGCTTGCTTCGAAAAATCCCTTTAAAAACATCTACTATTTATGTAAAATAGAAATCGATATGTTGGGTGAACCTACATGGGCCGATTACAGTACCGAGCTTAAACAGATTTACTGCTGTCACCCCCCCAGATGGTTTTCAAAGCTGTCTGCGTTTGTTTCACCTTGAAGAGTTGGACATGATAGATTTTTAACTGACTGAATATATTGCACCTTATGATAAAAGGAGGAGAAAAATGAATTACTTTATCAAAAGGGTTTTAATGATTTGTCTGCTGGCATCCGGCATGTTGGCAGTACCGCTTTCAGCATTTGCAGGCGGGGGAGAGGCCGAGGAACCGATGGCCGAAGAAGCAATGGCTGGGGAAGCACTGGTTAAGGATACCGATGTTTCAATCTACGGCAGATTCTGGCCAAGGCTTACCTATGAAAACAGTGACGGGAGCTCAACCGACATCACCGACGCGCTTTCACGAGTCGGTATCAAAGCCACCACGCAGATAACCGAAAGTCTGTCCGCAGTGTTGCACGGAGAGTGGGATGTTGATATTGAGCAAAACGGCAATTTCGGCGACGCGCGCCAGGCTTACGTGGGTATTAAAAGCGAGGATCTGGGGATGGTAGCTATCGGTAAGCAGTGGGATCCCTATTTTAACACTGTAGCCGAAGTAACCGACATTTTTTACCATCGCGGAAGCCCCTTCGGATATGATCATGAGGGTCCTTTCCGGAGCACCAACTTGGTAACATACTCACACAGTATTGCGGGTTTAAAGGTAAACGCGGGTATGCAGGTAGATGGTGAGGTCGAGAACGATGCTTACTATGCCTCCGATGCCTCCGCCTCTAATGCCGACAGCGTTGACGCGGCTTCGATCGGCGCGGGCTTCAGTTCCGGCCCGATCTACATCGGCGCATCTTACTTGCGGCAGAACAGGGACGACGACAACGTTGAGAGAAATTTCTTCGGTGTCGGCGGCAGTCTGAATGTAATCGAGAATCTGTACCTCGCCGTTACTTACCAGTACATAACGGACAATTACGATGACGGCACTGAAATGAACCCCTTTACTCTCGACGTAGCCTCCGCCTACACTATGGGTAGCGTTAAATTGCTCGCGGGCTTTTTCATGTCTGATCCAGACGACGGAAGCGAAAGGATGATCTATAACGTTACTTTGATTAAAGAAGTACATCCCGCCTTAGATGTCTTTGCCGAATGGGTATTAGCTGACGAAGATGAGGGCGATGACGTAAATACTTTAAGCCTCGGTTTCCGTTATGACTTTGACGTTCAGATATTCTAGGAGTCTGTCGGACTTCGGTTTGCTGTTTTAGAGTCTTTAGCGTTTTGATCAATTTAATTGGGGAGGTACTTGAAGGGAATCCGAAAGGTTCTTTTTAGTACCTCCTCTTTTTTTTCACCCCGCCGTCGGTCAATTCCGAAAATTCTTTTCCGTGCCCACCTAAAGAGAGTTCTCCGCCGTTTTGGCGGAAAAATCGAACATCCGGCCAAATGAGCGGTTCGCATATTAGTGATGAGATGCCGGTCCGGCCGAAACACGTCGCAGCGTCTCAGAATTCAGTCCCATTGCGCACTCAGCAGCAAATGACGCTCTGCTCAAGGATCGCTTATTGCGTTTAGCCAGTTAGAGTGTAGATTCAATTACGAAAATTCCTGAAATTCAATCGGAGGCACCATACTGCGGATGAACGAAAAACGGATAGGGGTAGATTATTCCGAGCTTCACCAGCTCGACAGTCCCGCAAACAGGCTCATAAGAGAATCCATATGGGGAATAGAGGATGACATAGGACAGCAGTCGTTCATTACTCCCCGTTATCTTGATCAGTTGATCCCCAGGTTCTGCATAGAGAAAACAACGCATGTTCTTGACGTGGGAAGCGGAGCGGGCGGTCCCGCGATATACATAGCCGACAGGACCGGATGCAGGGTATCCGGAATAGAAATTAACGAAGTGGGAGTCGACGTATCAGGAAAACTCGCGAAAAACTCCGGGCTTGAGGAACAAACGGAATTTTATCTGGGCGACGCGATGGAAATGCCGTTTACAGAAAACACATTTGACTTGGCAATAAGTCTTAACGTGATGAACGTGTTTTCTGACAAGACGGGTCTTTTCAGGGAAGTTCTCAGGGTGCTTAAGCCTTCCGGAACGTGGGCGTTTCTAAGCGGCACCTTCGAGATATCCGGTGACGAGGAAACAAAAGAGAAGATGGCCAGGGGCTATCTTATCCCGCAATATTACGACTCGCTTCAAAGTTACAGGGAAAAGCTTGAATCGGCCGGATTTCGTATCGAGGAAATAACCGAGTACGTGGCGGATTTCCGGGTTCAGGTTAAAAACTGGGGAGACGCTTACAAAAAGCATTCCGCCGTGATTGCCGAAGAGCAGGGCGAGGAAAACACCCGCTATCACATTGAGTATTTCGATACGTATCTGGGGCTGGTTGACGAGGGAAGAGCCTCAAATCATCTCGTCATATGCTCAAAGCCCGAATAGGGTTTCCCCGTATGGTCACACAGCCGGGTGACCCTTAAGAACGGAGCGAAGGTCCCTCGAAGCACCTTCCGGATCATCTGACCCAAAAACGCTCGTTATGACTGCTACACCGTCCACCCCGGTAGCAAGCACCTGTGCCGCATTATGGGAGAATATTCCCCCTATGGCAAATATCGGAATCCCCGTGATAGCGGTCCTCGCCTCAACCAGAGTCTCAAAAGGGGTGGGGATTCTGCCGGGTTTTGTCGGAGTAGCCCAGGGAGTTCCGAAAACAACGTAATCGGCACCCATTCTCTCGGCGTGTATACCTCTTGGAAGAGAACCGTAACAGGAAACGCCTATGATAGCGCCGTTACCCAGTTTTTTTCTCGTGGGTATTATGTTCGGGTCATTCTCCCCCAGATGCACCCCGTCGGCCTTTATTTCCATCATGAGTTCCGGGGAGTCGTTTATTATAAGCGGCACGCCGTACCTCTTCGTAATACCGAGAAGTTCCCTGCCCAAGGCGACGACTTCCGAGCGCGGAGAAGTTTTGTCCCTTAACTGAACGATGTCAGCTCCTCCCGCCAACGATTTCTCAACTGTTTCGCAGAAAGAACCGCGCGGAATCAGCCCCTCGTCGGTAATCACGTAAAGTCCCCCGAGCTTAAAACCCATGGCGCACCGCAAACAGAATGAAAATCATTGCCGACTCTTCCGGAAAAACGGCTACATGCATCTTTTGAGGAACCTTCTGGCACTTGCTATTTCTTTTCTCACGTTCGAGGTTGAAGTGCCGCCCAGGGAATTCCTGCTCTCAACGGAACCCGAGAACGTTATCACCTTGAAAATGTCCTCGTCGATTTTTCTGGAAAATCTGCGGAATTCGGAAAGCTTAAGATCTGAAAGCTCCTTCCCCCCCCGCTCGGCGTAAGAAACTATCTTCCCCACGGTTTCGTGGGCCGAACGGAACGGGACACCCTTGCGGGCCAGGTAGTCCGCCACATCGGTCGCGGTAACGAAGCCTCCCTCAAGGGCCTTCTTCATGTTCTCTTCCTTGAATTCAAGCGTCTTCAGCATCTCGACATTAACCCGAAGGCAAAGCTTTACCGTGTCAACCGTATCGAAAAGAGGCTCTTTATCCTCCTGCATGTCCCTGTTGTAGGAAAGCGGAAGTCCTTTCATCAAAGTCAGAAGTGCACTCAGGTTTCCGTAGACCCTAGCGGTTTTTCCCCGGGTGAGTTCCGACATGTCGGGATTCTTTTTCTGGGGCATTATGCTAGAACCCGTGGTGAACCCGTCCCCGAGGTCAACGAAGTCAAACTCCTTTGCACTCCACAAAACAAGTTCCTCGGAAAGCCTGCTCAGGTGCATCATCAGAATCGAGCAGCAGAATACGAACTCCGCGCAGAAATCACGGTCGCTCACAGCGTCAATGCTGTTTCTGGAAACTGATTTAAACCCCAGATCCTCAGCGGTCATCTCTCTGTCTATCGGAAACGAGGTTCCCGCCCCGGCACAGCTTCCAAGCGGGCTCACATTCACCCTTGCAAGGCAGTTAATAAACCTCTCGCGGTCGCGCTTTAGCATTTCGTAGTAAGCCAGAAGATGGTGGGACAGAAGCACCGGCTGTGCACGCTGCATGTGGGTGTAGAGAGGTATGACCACCCCCAAGTTCCTTGCGGAAAGTTCAACGAACTGCTCCGCCAAGGCGCACACAAGTGAAATTATCTCTTCTGTCTCCCCCCTCAGGTAAAGCCTCGTGTCGGTTAGAACTTGGTCGTTCCTGCTCCTTGCGGTGTGTACCATGGCACCCGAAGACCCCGTTTTCTCGATAAGCCTTTTTTCTATGTTGAGATGGATATCCTCGTAGCTCTCGCTGAAGGCAAACTCCCCGCGGTCTATTTCCTTTTCGATCTCCCGAAGACCCTTGGTTATTCGGGATGCGTCTTTACGGGAAATAATCCCGGTCTCGCGAAGCATCTTCACGTGGGCGATACTTCCCCTTATGTCTTCTTTGTAAAGACGCCTGTCGAAACTTACCGATTCTGAGAACTTCTCGGCGATATTGTGTGTCTGGGAAGCAAAGCGGCCTCCCCACGCTTTTTTGGCCAATTCAGTCTCCCGCCCCTGCGCCGGTCGACGCAGTTTCTACCGAATCAAGAAAGATCTTGCGTGTGGGATAGGCAAACTCTATTCCCTCATCGGAGAACTTTTTGAATATCTTCAGATTAATCCTCTGCTGTATATCCATATAATCATCAAATAAAGGACTAAGAACAAAGTAGACTATGTCGTAGTTAAGGGAAAAATCACCGTAACTGCTGAAATGCGCTCTGACGAACCTCGCTTTCTCTTCCGACTCTATTATATCTTTTATCAGCCCGGGGATTCTCTCAACGTTATCGTAGGATGTCTCGTAAATCACGCCCAGAGAAAAATTAATCCTGCGGGAATCCATCCTCTTGTAGTTTTTTATGCGGCTTTGAAGCAGGTCGTTATTCGATAAAACAAGCTGCTCGCCGGAAAGACTCCTGAGGCGCGTGGTCTTAAGCCCTATGTGCTCGACATCCCCCCTTATATCGTCTACTACTATGAAATCCCCGACTTCAAAAGGCTTGTCAAAAATAATGGAAAGCGAAGCTATCAGGTCGCCCAGAACATTCTGGAGAGCAAGCGCCACTGCTATACCGCCCACGCCGAGCCCGGCGATTATCGTAGTCGGATCAAAACCTAGGTTGTCGATCGTTAGAATTACGAGAATTATCCAGAGGACCGATTTTGCGAAAAAACCCAGACTCCTTATGTGCGTTATGGAGGCGCCGGAACCGGAGCCGATTTTCGAGAGCTTTTTCGCTACGTAGTAGTCGATGAAACCTCCTCCCCATAAACCGATCTGAAGGAGAAGACAGATAATCACCACGCTTTTCCGGAATTCCCTTACCTGCTGGGTGAGGTCAAGGAAGAAGGTAGCCACGTAGACCGAAAAAATTATGATCAGCACTATGCTGGTTTTTCCTAAGAGTGTTGAAACCAGATCGTCGAGATCTGTCTCGGTCTTCTCGGCAAGATTGGCAAACCCCCTTACGAACCTTTTCAGAATGAAGTTAAAAACTAAGGCTAAAACAATCGCCGCCCCCAGAGCCCAGAGCCACGATTCGGTGGGATTGCCCAAGTAAGTCCGGCTAAATATTTCCTCGATGTTCAATCAAACGTTCTCCCTGATACAAAATACGCCCGCCCTGCGCTACGGCCATCATATAAATACCCGCTTGAATAACCTTAAACAACAAAAAAAGTCAGTGGAAAGAATTCAGAAAGAGCTTCCAGGCTCTTTTAGAAACTCGGTTTCTTCCGGGGTGGATTCTCTTCCCAAAGCCGCGTTTCTGTGGGGATATCTTCCGAATTTCTTTATTATGTCAGAGTGCCGTCCCGCAAAATCCGTTGAACAGGCAAGGGTTTCCTTGATTTGGGGGTGCGAGGCATACTCGTTTTCAAGAGCGGAGTACTTAAGAACACTCATCTCCTGGATCTCAAGGTCCTCCGAGTGCATAAGCGGCAGGTAGAAAAACGTCCTGTGCGCCGGGTGAAGGTCCCTGTCAAATCCCTTCTCAATGCCCCGAAGACAGGCGCGAAGAGCCAGCGAGTCCGTTGAAAACGCTCCCGGTGTGTCGCGGTAGATGTTCCTTGGAAACTGATCGACGACGACTATAAACGCCACTGTGCCCAAGGGGGTTTCGAGCCAGCGGGAAAGTTCTCCTTTTTCGGCAAACAGGACATATTTCTCGAACCTCCGCCTTACGAGATCGTCGAACTCCTCCGATTTCGCCCACCAGGTCATCTGCTTCTCTTTATCCGGCAGCTCTCCCTCGCGCAGCTCGCCGAACCAGAAATCCAGCACCTCGGAGACTGCTTCGGTTCCCCCCGCGGCAAAAACTTCTTCCTTTCTCATATCCTGAGAGTATAACACAGGGAAACAGGGCTCTCACAAGAGCCGTACCATCCGACCCTGAATCTTCCCCTCCGCACTTGTGAAGAAAAATTTTATCGTTTCATAGCTGCCGAAAAACTTTCAGGGTGAAGAGGCAAGCACCTGATCTCACTTGAATTTCAGGGTCCGATGATCTCTCTTTGCAAAAACCCTTTTAATTTTATCTTAACGAAAACAAAATAGTTCCTTGACAAGTATCAATATATTGTGTTTAAATAAAATCCACGCACAAGATAAGCAATACATCTTGTGCATAGACCGGAAGGAAGTGTTTATAAGGAACAGAAAAGGAGGAAAGTGTGCCTGGAGATAAAAACCACCCTGAAATCGTTGCGAATGGAACATCCGATCTTAAAACTGCAGCCGTCGATGAACAAGAAACCCAGACTCAGGAACCCTCTCTGGAGCATGTCAAAGCTCCAAGCGACACCATAGAAATTCCCGCGAAAACCATCGACGCCTTCGGCGGAGACACACTCAGGGCGCGCGTTTTCTACGAGAAATACGCTCTTCGCAACGAAAAAGGAGAAATAACAGAGAAAACTCCGGAGCAGATGTGGCGAAGGGTGGCCAGGGAAATAGCGTCCCCCGAGGAAAAAAAGGAACTGAGAAAGCAGTGGGAGGAAAACTTCTACTGGCTCCTCTCCGATTTCAAGTTCATACCCGGCGGGAGAATACTGTTCGGTGCCGGCCAGAACAGAAGGGCCACACTCCTTAACTGCTACTACATGCCGATAAAGGAAGATTCCATAGAGGGAATATTCGAGTGGTGCAAGGAGGCCGCCAGGACTTACTCTTTCGGCGGAGGAGTCGGAACCGATATATCTATCCTGAGACCGAAAGGCTCGCCGGTGAACAATTCGGCCATATACTCAACGGGAGCGGTATCGTTCATGGATCTTCTCTCCACAACTACCGGAACCATAGGACAGGCGGGAAGAAGAGGGGCCCTCATGATAACCATGAAAGTCGATCACCCCGACATAATGGACTTCCTCGACATAAAGAACGATGAGGCAAGATCAAAGGTACAGTTTGCCAATATCTCGGTGAAGGTTGATGACAAGTTCATGGAAGCCGTGGAAAAAGACACTGACTACGAACTCAGCTTCTCAAACGAGAAAACCGAAATAAAAAGAACCGTGCGGGCCCGCAAGATATGGGACAAGCTCGTTCAGTCAGCATGGTCCTCGGCCGAGCCTGGACTTATATTCTGGGACACAGTTAAAAGATATTCCCCGACCGAATACGCCAACATGGAAGTAAATGGCGTGAACCCCTGCAGCGAGCAGGCGCTTGAGGACTACGGCAACTGTTGCCTCGGGAACGTGAATCTCTCCATGTTCGTCAAAAACGCTTTCGAAGAAACCGCCGCAATAGAATGGGAAGAGCTTGAAAAGGCTTTTCAATACAGCGTCAGGTTCCTTGACGACATACTGGATTACAACATTGAAAAGCATCCCCTGAGCTTCCAGACAAAAGCGTCTTCGAGGTCGAGGAGAATAGGGGTCGGATTCACCGGCCTGGGGGACATGCTTGCCAAGCTCAACATAAAATACGACACGGCTGAAGGCATAAAATTCACTGACGAGCTTTTTGAGCATATAAAGAACATAGTCTATGAAGCCAGCTCAGACCTTGCCAATGAGAAGGGCACCTTTCCCGTGTTTGACCTGGAAACCCATATCGCGAATCCGTTCGTAAAAACCATGCGCGATAACGTGATGAACAAAATAAAGAAGCAGGGCCTCAGAAACGCGTGCATACTCACGGTTCCGCCCGTCGGAAGCGGCTCGGTTCTCGCGGGAACCACAAGCGGTGTTGAGCCCATGTTCGCCCTGTCCTATCTCAGGCGCTCAGAATCCCTGTCGGAAGAGGAATTCAAGGTCTACCACCCTCTGGTATCTGAGTACATGGAGAAATTCGGGCTGGATGACGAGGCAGACCTTCCGGATACGTTCGTTACCTCACATGAGATAAAGCCGGAACAGCGGGTCCGCATGCAGGCCGCTATTCAGAAGCACATAGATTCATGCATATCAAGCACCGTTAATCTCCCCAGGGACATAAGCCTCGAAGAGGTCGAGAAGATATATTTCCTCTCCTGGAAACTCGGCTGCAAGGGAGTAACCGTCTACAGGGAAGGTTCCAGGGAAGGAATACTGATAACGGAAGAACAAGCGAAAGACAAAACAAACTCTCCACCCCGGGATGAAGGGATGTCAACCACCCACTCCAACCTCACACCATCCCCTCATCCCACTCAAAAAGAAGCGGTAAAACCTGTCACGAGACCAACAGTCTTGGAAGGTTTTACCGAGGCGATAAAAACTGGGTACGGGAATCTCTACGTGACTGTCAACAGTTACGAAGGCAAGCCGTTTGAAGTTTTTGTCCAGATTGGAAAATCTGGATTTACCACGATGGCGGATGCCGAGGCAACTGGAAGGCTGATATCTCTGTCTCTGAGGTCTGGGGTCGATGTCAGAGATGTCGTGGAACAGCTGGAGGCCATTGGAGGTTCCTCGCCAGTTTTTTCAGGGGGAAGGGTCATAATGTCCGTCCCCGACGCCATAGCGAAGGTGCTGAGAAGCCACTTCGTAACAAAAGAGAAAGCCAGCGACGAAGCCAATCCTGTCGCGGAGGCAAACGGCGGCACCCAGAAGGTTTCAACGGATCTTATGCTTGAGCAGTGCCCGGACTGCGGAAGCAAGGCTCTTGCATTTGAATCCGGCTGTGTTACCTGTAGGGGATGCGGGTTCTCAAAGTGCAGCTAGACCGCTGTTAGCGCAGTTAAGGCAAGTTCCAAAGAAAGGTTATTCTCCAGTTCGAGCGCGTGCTATCCTGAGCTTCCTATCAAGCTCCTCTCTTTCCGAAGCTTCTGTGTCCTGAAGCTCATCAATTTCCTTCTGAAAGACCTCGGCGTCTTTTCTGGCGGCCGCGACGTCAACCTCTTCGGGATTCTCCGGCTGGTCGGTAAGAATACTGATGGTGTCATCCTTTACGTCCGCGAGGCCACCATGGATTATGAGAGTGCTTTCTCCCGACTCCTCGGTTTTGAACCTGAGTCTCCCCGGAAAAAGCACAGAAAGAAAAGGCACGTGACCCGGCAAAACACCGAATTCCCCCATCTGGCCGGGGGCTACCAGTTCCTCGACCTCGCCGTCAAACACGAGCCTCTCGGGGGTTATTATTTTGAGTCGCAGTTTTTCAGCCAATTTTCAGATCTCCCGTCAGGAGGCGATTGCCGTCGCCTTCTCGCGTACTTCGTCAAGATTACCCACCATGTAGAAAGCCTGCTCGGGAATATCATCCATGTTGCCCGAGATAATCTCGCCGAAAGCTTCTATAGTCTGTTTGATGGGAACGTACTTTCCTGGGGTGCCCGTAAACTGCTCGGCCACATGGAAAGGCTGCGAGAGATACCTCTGGACCTTTCTGGCGCGTGCAACCGTGAGCTTATCCTCTTCTGAGAGTTCGTCCATACCGAGAATCGCGATTATCTCCTGGAGCTGCTTGTAACGCTGCAGAACTTCCTGGACTTCCCTGGCGACCCTGTAGTGCTCGTCTCCGACTATTCTCGGATCAAGAATGTTCGAGGCCGAGTCAAGTGGATCAACAGCAGGATATATTCCAAGTTCGGTCAACTGCCTTGAGAGAACGATGGTTCCGTCAAGGTGCGCAAAGGTAGTTGCGGGAGCAGGATCCGTAAGGTCGTCCGCAGGAACGTAAATCGCCTGCACGGAGGTGATCGAGCCTTTTACGGTCGAAGTGATTCTCTCCTGGAGTTCCCCGAGGTCAGTCGAGAGAGTCGGCTGGTAACCAACAGCAGAAGGTGTTCTTCCTAGAAGGGCCGACACTTCGGAGCCCGCCTGGGTAAAGCGGAAAATGTTGTCGATGAAAAGAAGGACGTCCTGACCCTGGGTGTCGCGGAAATACTCGGCGAGCGTAAGCGCCGTAAGGGCAACCCTGGCTCTCGCTCCCGGAGGCTCGTTCATCTGTCCGAATATGAGTCCCGTGTTTCCAAGAACCCCAGATTCCTTCATCTCCCAGTAAAGGTCGTTTCCTTCCCTGGTTCTCTCTCCCACTCCGCCGAAAACCGAGTAACCGCCGTATTCCTTGGCTATGTTATGGATGAGCTCCATCAGCAAAACGGTCTTGCCTACTCCTGCTCCGCCGAAAAGACCGATTTTCCCGCCCTTAAGAAAAGGAGCAAGAAGATCGATAACCTTTATGCCGGTCTCGAAAAGCTCCATTTTGGTGCTTTGTTCGACGAATTCGGGCGCGGGACGGTGAATGGGCCAACGCTCCTCAGTCTCTACGGGGCCAGCCTCATCTATCGGTTCTCCGACCACGTTAAGCAGTCTCCCGAGAGCTTCCTTGCCGACCGGGATTGTTATTCCATCGCCGGTGTTAAGGGCATCCTGTCCTCTTTTAAGCCCCTCGGTCGAGTCCATGGCGATGCATCTTACGCGGCCTCCCCCCAGCTGCTGGGCAACTTCCAGAACCAAGTTCCACTCGGTTTCCCCAAGGGCCGGATTCGTTACCTTAAGAGCCGTAAACACGGTGGGAAGAGCTCCCTCCGAGAATTCGACATCCACCACCGGACCCGTTACCTGAATTATTTTCCCGATTCCCAGGTCGGCACCGTTTGCCGCTTCGGCACCTCCGCCGCCTGCTGTAAAAGCTGATTCAATACTCATCTCTACTCGTTGCCTCCTTTCCTTTGAGCTTCCGTACCGTTAACGATATCCATAAGCTCCGTTGTAATGATTGCCTGCCTGGTCTTGTTAAAAAGCAGGGTAAGCTTTGCTATTACCTCGTCCGCGTTGCTGGTTGCGTTTTCCATCGCGGTCATGCGCGCCGCGTGCTCGCTCGTGAGCGACTCGTTCATGGCGCGCTCGATTCTCACCTGAACGTATTTCGGAAGAATCGAACCTATTATCCGTTCCTTCTCCGGCTCGAATATGTAATCTGATGAACTCTCCGCACCACCATCGTCGGTTTCCTGGGCCGAAAGCGGAAG
Source organism: Candidatus Dadabacteria bacterium (assembly GCA_026705445.1). NCBI lineage: Bacteria > Pseudomonadati > Thermodesulfobacteriota > Candidatus Dadabacteria > Candidatus Dadabacteria bacterium. Next base: position 199,535 of record JAPPAR010000011.1, on the reverse strand, counting down.
AAGTCTCTCAAAAGTCATCCTCTGGGAAATAGCGGAAACAAAGTGGTTATACGCAAGCACTACTTCGTCGCTCTCCCCGACCCTGAACTCCTCTGTGAGCGCCGCGGCCAGTTCCTCCGAGAATTTCCGGGAGTTCCTTTCATTGACTCCTGTGTAGTATTTGCCTGTGCCAACCCCGCTTCTCGAGAAGTAATCCCGTCCCCGTCTTCCGACGAAACTCAGCTTTATGTTCCCGAAAACTTCGTTCTGCTCCTCGATATAGCGTTGCATGTTCCTTATCAAGGCACTGTTAAAACTTCCGCACAGTCCCCTGTCGGAAGTAAAGAACAGAACGTGCAGGTTCGCTTTTTCCTCCGGGACCCGAAGAAGGGGATGATCCTCCGATTCTGAAAGTGCCGCCACGTTTAAAACCACGTCGCGGTACGCATCAGAATAAGGCCTGTAGGCCATAAGAGCGGCCTGGGCCTTCTGCAGACGCACGGCGGCTATGAGCTTCATGGCGCCCATTATCCGCCGCGTGCTCCTTACGCTCTTTATTTTTGTCGTTATCTGTTTAAGGCTCGGCATTATCCTTTCCCGCTGCTATATCAGGCAAGCTCGCCCAACTGGTTTTTAAGCTCGTCAAGCGCTGCTGCGAGCTTTTCCTCAAGTTCGTCCGAAACAACTTTCTTCTCTTTTATCTCCGCAAGATACTGAGGATACTTCGATTCCATGAAAGAAGAAAGCTCCCTCTCGTATTTTCTCACTGCGGATACCGGATAGTCGTCAACATAGCCGTTTGTAACTGCAAATATGATCAGGATCTGCTTTTCAACCGCCTGTGGTTCGTACTGATCCTGTTTGAGGGCCTCGACAAGCCTGCTTCCGCGGGCAAGCTGGTTCTGTGTTACCCTGTCAAGGTCGGAAGCGAACTGCGCAAACGCCTCGACTTCCCTGTACTGGGCAAGCTCAAGCCTCAGTGTTCCGGCGATGTTTTTCATCGCCTTTATCTGAGCGCTCCCTCCCACCCTTGAAACCGAAAGACCGACGTTAATGGCGGGTCGCACACCCGAGTAGAAAAGATCGCTCTCAAGGTATATCTGCCCGTCGGTGATGGAAATCACGTTCGTGGGAATGTAGGCGGACACGTCACCAGCCTGGGTTTCGATTATAGGAAGCGCCGTAAGGGAGCCGCCTCCGTCCTCGTCTCTCATTTTGGCGGCGCGCTCAAGGAGCCTTGAGTGAAGATAGAAAACATCTCCAGGGTAAGCCTCGCGTCCCGGCGGTCTCTTTAGAAGAAGAGAAAGCTGGCGGTAGGACCACGCGTGTTTCGTCAGATCATCGTATATTATGAGCGCGTGTCGGCCGGTGTCTCTGAAATATTCCCCCATGGCACAGCCGGAAAAAGGAGCAAGGAACTGAAAAGGAGCCGGGGTGCTGGCCGTGGCGGAAACTATTGTCGTGTACTTCATGGCGTCGTGCTCCTTGAGCTTATCGACTACCTGGGCCACGGTTGACTGTTTCTGTCCTACGGCAACGTATATGCAGTGAACATTCTCTTCTTTTTGGTTTATTATCGTATCGATCGCGATAGCGGTCTTTCCGACCTGACGGTCTCCCAGAATAAGTTCTCTCTGGCCTCTTCCTATCGGTATCATGGAATCAACGGCCTTAAGTCCCGTCTGAAGGGGCTCGTTTACCGACTGGCGGTAAATAACTCCGGGGGCCTTCACCTCGATCTGCCTTGTTTCAGCGGCGGCTATTTCTCCGAGACCGTCAATCGGTCTTCCGAGAGCATCGACCACCCTTCCGCCGAGAGCGTCTCCGACAGGCACCTCGGCGATGCGTCCCGTTCGCTTTACCATTCCTCCTTCGCTCAGGTGGGAATCCTCTCCGAAAAGAGCGACACCGACATTATCCTCTTCAAGGTTAAGAACAAGTCCGGTGATTCCGCCGTCAAACTCGACGAGCTCTCCCGCTACCGCCTGATCAAGACCGTAAACCCTAGCGATACCGTCGCCGACGGAAATAACCGTCCCGACTTCTTCGGTATCAACTTTCCGTTCATAGCCCTTTATCCTGTTTCTCAGAATCTCGCCTATACTCTCTGCTCTTAGTTCCTGCATTACTAGCTCCTTTGGAATTATTCGGGTCAGGACGGAGAAAGAACGCCTCTTATTCTCTCAAGCTGCGTCCTGACGCTGTTATCGTAAACCTTGTCACCCACCTGGGCTTTTATTCCGCCTATCATGGAAGGATCAACCTTAAGCGACACCTCAACCGTTTTTCCGGTCGCCGCACGAAGCGCCGCGCTGAGCCTCTCGACGTCGTTTTGGCTAAGATCTCTGGCCGAGGTAATTTCAGCCGTTATTTTTCCAACCGCTTCGTCAAGTCTCGCGAGCACGGCTTCCCTTGAGCCAAGAAGCGCCGCGACCTTCTCCATCTCCACAACCAGCAGAAGAAATCTTCTCGTAATTTCAAGAGAAGACGCCGCCTCGAGAAAATCCCCAAGGACCGACTTTTTCTCCTCCATCGAAAACACCGCGCTTAAAAGAACATCCCGAAGCTCGCCCGAATCGGCAACCCGCTCAAAGAAACTCTCCATATCGGATCTTACCCCCGAAAGTTCACTTTCATCTGCCGCGGAATCCACAAGCGCCGAGACGAGATCTCTCAGTGTCGCAACTGTTGCCATTTTCCTTCCTCAATCATTTTTACGAAATCGTCGACCGAATCGGTCGTAAAATCCGCGTCCACCCGTTCCTTTATCATCTCCTCGGCAAGCGCAAGCGCCGAAGAGACCACTTCGGACTGTATCTCTGAGACCGCCTTGGTGGTCTCAAGACGAATCGTGTCCTCAACCTCTTTTTTTATCATCTCGCAGCTTTTCTCCGCCGCGGAGACAAGCTCGTCCCTTTCATTCTCACCCTGTTTTCTTATGTTTTCCTGAAGAGAAGCTATTTCCGAGGCTACCGCGTCAAGTTTCGCCGAGTATTGCTCAAGCGTCATTTTTGCCTGCTCGGCCGCCGCCGCGGCGCGGTCAACCTCCGAGCGGAGCCTTTCCTTCCTGTTTTTGAGAAAAGACAGGAAAGGTTTTCTGATAAGGTATATGAGAAGGGCCAGAAGAAGACCCAGATTAACAGCGTATTTTATTACAAACGCCCAGTTGAAATGACTATCCAATCTCGGTTTCCCCCGGAAAATTAAAATCCGCAGCAGCCATCAGCACTACACCCCCTTCCTCAGGACACGGTCACTTATCTCCGCCGCAAGCGACTCTACCTCGCTCTCAAGGTCCGCCCTTATCTTTGTGACCTCACTCTCAAGAGTCCCTCTCGCGCCCTCAAGGTCCGCCTGGGCGGCTTCTCTCGCCGAAAGAAGCATCCTTGAAGATTCGCCCTGTCCCTGCTGGCGGAGTTCGTTTCTTGTCTCGGTGGCCTGGGCCCTAGCCTCGGCAATTTTCTCGTTGTACTCGGCGATGGCACCCTCGGCCTTGCGGGTCATTTCCTCGGCTTTTCTGATCGTGCCCGCGGTTAGTTCCTCCCTCCTGTCCCAGACCCCGATAAGCGGGCGGAACACGAGGCGGTTCAGCAGAAAAAGTCCTACCAGGAAAATAACAAGCTGAACCACAAGCGTCTTATCGACGCTCAGCATGTTCTCGGCGGCATTTGCCGAGGGAGTGAGCGCCAAGGCAAAAATCGCAGCATGCAGAAATGTCCTAAGACCGTAGAATCTCATGATTAACCTAGCTTCAAGGTTATTCGCTAGACCGCACTTTCGGCCAGCTTGCGCTCCTTGTCCTCCCTTTCAAACATCCATTTTAAAAGCGGGGGCACTATAAATGTTGTCAGTATGACCATAGCAGTGACGGCGGAGAAAAGATCGGTTTTGAAAACGCCGTACGCAAGACCGATCTTCGCGAAAATAAGCCCGACCTCGCCTCGCGGGATCATTCCGATGCCAATTATGCTTTTTCTTACGCCTTTTTCATAGACTACGTAACCGCTCGCGTACTTACCTATAACCGCCACCGCGAAAAGAATTAAAGCGATTGATATTACCATAATATTTTCAGATACAAAGGGGTTAAATACAGAAACATCCACGGCCGCCCCTACCATCACGAAAAATATCGGGGCGAAAAAGTGAGAAACGGGCTTTATGCTCGCCTCAATAGTCTTGAACTGCTCCGTTTCGCGAAGAACCAGACCGGCCGCGAACGCCCCCACTATGGGAGCGAGAGAAAAAAGATTTGAACAGTACGCATAGACAAAGCAGAAGGCTATCGCCATGATCCAGACGAGATTGCTTCTGTCGATCCGGGCGAAAAACCCGAAAATCCTGGGAGCGACAATCCTGCCGACAACTATGGAAACGGCGAGAAAACCGAAGGCCTTAGCTGTTATAAATGAGATCGAAGAGAGGGTCAACTGCTCTGTTCCGCCTCCCGATTGAAAAGAACTCGCTATGCCGCTTACGACCCCGAGAATAATAAGCCCGATGACGTCGTCGATTATGGCGGCGGTAAGAACTATTCTGGCCTCTTTTGTCTGGAGCCTGTCAAGGTCAGCCAGAACCCTGGCCGTGATTCCGACGCTCGTGGCGGTGAGCGTTGCACCCATTACTATGGCCACAAGCCCGACCATGTTGGCTTCAAGATTGAGTATCGCGAACTTCTGGAAATAAATTACGCAGAAATACCCCAGCGCAAAAGGCAGAACCACCCCGACTACCGCTACGAGCGCCGAGACCGGCCCCACTTTTATGAGGTCAGCAAGTCTGGTTTCAAGGCCTATTTCGAAAAGAAGAAGAACGACCCCTATTTCCGCAAGCAGGTGAAATATGTCGTATCCGACCATCCCTTCGGTGGACGGAACAAGCGCCAGAACGCTTGCGCTGAGAACAACTCCGGCCAGAAGCTCCCCGAGAACCGAGGGCTGCCCGATTTTTTCTGCCAGCCGGCCGAAGGCCTTGGCGAAAACAAGGATTATCAGAAGATAAAGAATGAATTTTTCTACTGATAAATGCTGTACGTATTCCATTGTCTCGTCTTGGGGAACTTGGGGGTTCTTGTTAGATTAAAAAGCAGTTTACTATCACAAAACGGGAGTGCTGTCAAAAAAGCTTATGGTTGATTAGAAAATTATGGGAGTTTATCAAATCAGAAACAAAAAATCGAAATTATACAATTGAGCAAATCGGCAAGGAATTACGAGTAATTTAGTTCGTGCTTTCAATTACTTTTTCATTCTTTTCTTAGCAATTCCTACATACTCACTATTCTGCTCAATTCCAATCCACTTACGACCGTATTTTCTTGCCACATAAGTCGTTGTCCCACTCCCAAGAAAAGGGTCAAGAACTACTTCGCCTTCATTAGAACTTGCTAATATGATTCTTTTAAGCATTTCTTCCGGTTTTTGTGTAGGGTGCAAAGCACGGTTATCTTCACCCCGCAATCTTTCTCGCCCTTGTACAAGCGGCAATTCCCAAAAGTCGCGCATCTGTTTGGGGCTTCCGTCCTTTTGTTTTTCGGGATTTATTTCCTTTATTTCTTCATAATTGAATGTCCAACCTCTTCCTTTTACCGCCCAAACTATAAACTCCGTTGAGTGCGTGAAAACTCTTTTTGTCATATTCGGCATCGCGTTTGTCTTGCGCCAAGTAATAACGTTATTGATTTTGAAATCAAGTTGTTTTAATACAATCATCACCTCGCTTATATTGTGATAACTGCATGCAATGTAAATTGACCCGTTATCCTTCAAAACCCTATGACAAGAACTGATCCACTGTCTCGTAAATTGCATATACTCAGGAGCTGTCATTTTGTCCCAATTTTCATTGATCATGTACCAGTTGCCGCCGGTTTTGTTTCCTTCCCATTTTAAGCCACTTCCAGAAAGATTGTAAGGAGGGTCAGCGAAAATTAAATCGATGGATTTTTCATCGATTTTCTCTCTCATCACTTTGACGCAATCACCATTGTATATAATCCCCGTTCTCATATCTGCCCTCGCATTTACGAAGCGATGTCTTTCTGCCACGAGGAAATAGTAGCTCTGATACTTCCCAACCATTCATTTGAATCACTAAAAGAATTAGTAGAGGACAATATCTGGTCATACAGCGAAGAAAGATTTTCATGCCTCAAAGATTTTTGTTTCGTTTTCATATCAAGCAAGGATTTTAAAATAGAAACAAAGTTACTAATTGAAAGTGGAATTATTTTTTGCCGTTGCCCTTCGTATCCATACTTTACCGCATTCCAAAAAGTATTGATGGTATCTCTATGCAACTTTGGGGCAATAAACACGCAGTAAGATAGTTTGTCTTTGTGCTCATCTTCAAAATCCCTGAAATGCCTCATCACCGGCTGCCCTTCGTAGTACCATTGATTCCGACCGGTTAACATCGTAACTTCGCAAATTGCATTGAAGCTTTTATAAAAACATTCAATGTCTGGAACATCTCCCGGGGCCGTAAAAGTCGGTTCATTGTCATCCCCGACTGGTTAATTGGGTTTTATTTCCCTTGCGTCATCAAGTGCATGTAAACCGAGTGTAGCCAGTTTCTCAAGTAGTATCGGGCGATCGCCTTCAGAATGATGAATATTTTTCAGGTTTTTAATACAAGACTTAATTTGTTCAACTGATTGAGATTTTTTGCGATTTTTCTCTTCCAGCAATGATCGTCTGTAATTCCTTAATTCCGTTATGTAATCTCCCAACTCATCATTTTGCATCTTCAAGTAGTTCCTGATCTCTATATTTTCCTTCTGCAAAACTCTTTCGCATTGATGTACTTTCTCAATAAGCTCTTTAATAATCTCAATACGTTTCTCAAAAGTCTCCCAAGGAAGCTGTGGTCTAGAAATATCAGATATATATGCAAAATATTCTTCTTTTGACTCAAAGCTTTTTGTCTGCGCGTTGTTATGATTGAGCAGTGATTCGATTTCAATTTTTCTTCTCGGCTCCAAGTCAACATAGAAGTCACCACCATGAATGTAAACATATGGAATTAACCGAAAATAACGAATGGTATTATCCCCATAGTCCTTCAGGTTTTTTAGGAGCTTATCTACTTCCTCGGGGTTATCAGTTTCCAGGAATTTCTCTGCAAACTGTTTTTTGTAGCTTTCTGAAACAACCCCACTTCTTGTTGTTCCTTCTCGTCTCAAGTCAACGATTCTTTGGGCATAGAAAGCTATATCTTTGTAGTGCAGTAGTGTTGGAACAAAAAGAGAGAATTCCTGTTTGCTGAGCCCTTTTGGTTTGTTGTCACAATCGATTTCTTTTTGATTTACTTTGTTAATTAAATGAAGCGTGGCAACAAAGGGCTTGACATCGTAATATGTGTCCTTTGGATAGTCTTGACTATCAGGATTCGGTAATTGCCACTTTAGGAAACTTTTAAGAAAAATTTCTCCAAGATTATCTTTAAAATCATCCTGTAAAAACAACCTTCCCAAGTCCGTAATAAATATTTTTCTATTTTTGATTACAGCAAATCCGAACTTTTTCAAAGGGTTTAATGATTGTCTTCCACGCATTGGAGGATCTTCGTAATTTTTCTCATCGAAAATCTCCTCTGCTTGTTCAAAAGAAATCTCCGTTGACGGGTTATCAATTAATTCAATTTGTTCGTCCGTAAGTCCGTTGTAAAACTGCTGTTTTCCGTAACCGTATAGCCTAGATTGAATCAGAAGAATTTGATACTTTTTCTGATTCTCATGGTTCCAATCCGAGCCTTCAAGCTCTTGCAAAACGGCCAAAAAGCCTCTTAATCTGTCGGGGTTTCGTACCGTTGTTGTAACCGACCAAGGTTTTTTCGTCATTATTTCGTTACTCTGCAATAGAAAATTCGTTCCGCGTTGCTCTCTCCATTACTCTTTCCCGTTGTAAAGGGTTTGTAATCCTTTTCAAAAACTTCAATTTCTCCTTTATCATCCAGAATTTGGAGAATCTCATCATCACTCATTCTTGCATTTGAGCGCCCATCCTTTGAATCACCAGTATTGTTATAAGAAAGCAGAATATGGTTACAGTTCGCCTTTTCGACCAAGTCTGCAAACGCGGTCGCTGCATCCTTGAGACAATAGGCACTCTTTATATGAGAACGGTCCATTTTCTTGCCTACACCAATAACCTCGGGCTTCTTCCATTCCGCAAGATTTTCCAAAAGATGATATGCGTCAGAGTATTGACGTGAATTATATGGTGGATCGACATACAAGACATCGCAAGAAATCTTTTCAATCAGCACGTTTGCATCCTCCTTGTAAATCTCGTTGTTCAAATTACGTGAATAGTCAATAGAAGGAATCAGAAGAGTTACCGGCTGTAGCATGTCCAACTTCTTACGGAAAGCGTCGTAGTGACCCACTGTATTGGCAACCTTATCCGCCGCATAAAGCAACGAACAAATCAGGACGTTTCTTTCCTCCTCATTTTCCGCGATTTTTTCTATTTCCTCGCGTACCGCTCCAATTTTCCTTGCGTTCTCGTCTGAGAAATACGTTCCACCAAAGTGTTTCGAAAAATAGTTTTCTTCATCGCTCGGCAGACTATTAAGATATTCTATTTTTTCAAAAATATTTGCTAACTGGTAGCCGGCAATTCCTAAAAACGCATTCAAGCAAACATAGTTAGCAAAAAGAAGATCATTGGAAATAATTTTAACTTCCAAACTATTGAATCTTTCAGAAACTGCACCGGTACCGGCAAAAATATCACACAAAGAGGCTACCGACTCGCACTTTTGAGAAATTACATTCTCAATAAATCCAAGTAACTTGTATTTGTTTCCTAAATACCGTCTGTTTTGGAGTTGAAAATATCTACAGAAGTGTCTTCCGTTATCAGGACAATTTTGGGAGTCTGTTTCTGAAACAGTATAGTCTGTATACATTTTTCTTTTTTAGTATGTCTTTAGTTGTTAGGCGTAATAAGTAAAACAGCTAGTTTTTAACTCTGCTTATCTCCTCCGACTTCTTGATGGCCACGTCAATACTCCATCAAATTCTCTGGGTAATGACGATTCCCCATAATCAACATCGTAAGGTTCGATTTCACCTGCAGGTCTCAAGTTTTCATCAAACCAAAGAATGGAAAGACATTGATTCCATTCTTTTATAAAGATTGCTTCCTCACACAACATATCGTAATTTCCGATACCATTGTTGAACCAAATCTCAGTAGGAATTTCATCATCGTAATGCTCAGTCTCAGATCGATTTTTGATCAGTTGAAAAGCTGCGCTGTTTTGAGGAACTGGCACACCGATGTCAATCCAGCCCTTAAGTTCACGCAGAGATTTTGAACTGGATACATAGCGAATTTTACCTTCTTCAATAAGAACAAAAGAACAAAGCCCTTCACAATTAGCAGCAAACCTGGAACCTGTAGAGTGTATAGAAGCTTTGTAACGTTTTGACAGGTTCTTTATCGTATCGAGACATATGTCAACATCTTCAATATCCTTCTCGAAAAAATCATACGGCAAGAGGCATTCCGCCGCAAAAATATCGCATAGGACCTCTTCTTCTGGGCGTTGCCTGTAACTGATCAAATCAGTTGTTTTTATACAACCATTTTGATGCCTTGAGGGTAGTTCCAGAATAATATGACCAATCTCGTGCAGAACTGTAAATCGTTGCCTTTCTTCCGTATGATTACCGTTAACAGTGATAATATTTTTACTGTTCAAGGGAAAAGTCTGGCCTGATTCTTCATCATCGAGATCATAGCGAACCTTAATTTTAGCCTTAGCAACCGCACAGTAACGCTTAAGATCAACAGGCACGGAATTTATTCCAGATTCTCTAATGAAATCGCGAGCCTTTAAAACAATTTCAAGCTCTTTTGCTTTATCTTTGCTCATTCTTCATAAACTCTTCCAGCCGTTCAGCCCACTTGCGCCATTCTTCTTTAGTTTTAGGTTGTTTTCCTCTGAAGCTCATGAAGGCCAAAGACTCAAAAATTTCTATGGGGCGTTCTTCATCCTCTAGAAAGACTTCAACAAGCTGGTCACTGACTGTCTGTCCAACAAGAAAACGCAACAGGCGAGCCTTGCGTCCACGGAGCTTGAGTGTATTAATGAGAGAGTCGACAGTTTCTTCCGATGGGGAAGTCCTTTCTTCTTTTTCCAATCGATGGATATAGGTATGGTCTATTCCACACAGTTTCCCAAGCTCTCGAAGGGTTAAACCACGCCCTTCACGAAACTTTTTCAAAGCATAACCAAAAGACATTCTATATTATTTTGAGAAAATTCTTGACAAGCAAAAAAGATCAATTATTCTGTTGTCTGTACTAGGCAACATGCTGCGCTAGCTTGCTAAAACAAAATAAAAAAATAACTTCCTTAGAATAAAATATGTAGCTTGTAACAGTCAACATTATAAAAGAAACAGGGACCTTTTTCAAGTATTTTTTACTGTTGCACCTAATAACAAAGATCGCAAGAAGAAAAATTGAACAGGGTTAAGAAAGAAAATACCGGAATAGCAAAAAAACGAATCCTATGTATTGACGGAGGGGGAGTCCTCGGTACTTTTCCTGCGGCATTTCTTGCTGAACTGGAAAAACACCTTGATCACCCTATTGGAAAGTATTTCGACCTAATTGCGGGAAGTTCCACAGGAGGAATCATTGCGCTTGGTCTCAGCATGGGAGTTTCAGCATCGCAACTATTGAATTTTTACGAAAACAGAAGTTATGAGGTATTTGGTAAAAATAATGGACCGTTTCTGAATTTTCTCCTCAGGAAAATCCGAGCAGTTAAATGGTGTTTTCTAAGAAAGTATAATTCTGAACCTCTCCGAGCTGTTCTTCATGATGTGCTTGGGGAAAAACGCATCGGTGAAGCAAAAACCCGGTTACTTATTCCAGCTTGGAATCCGGTTGCTAATTCCGTCTATATCTATAAAACAGCACATCATCCTCGGCTAAAAACAGATTACAAATCAAGCGCAGTTGATGTAGCTATGGCGACATCAGCAGCTCCTTCCTATTTCAAGCAACACGTTACACAGCATGGTGTCGCCCTCATTGACGGCGGTATATGGGCAAACAATCCTGTAGCGATTGCTGTTGTTGAGGCCATCTCCCTGCTGAACTGGCCAAGAGAGTCGCTTCGCGTCTTAAGTCTAGGGTGTCTGCAGGAGGCGTACAATATACCAAAACGCGCTGGTCTCGGAACGCTTAACTCAAGAATTATTAACCTATTCATGGACGGACAGTCCCAGGGGGCTATGGGTATCGCAAAACTGTTAACGGGTCATGAACATGAACGTACCGCTATATACAGAGTAAATCAGACGGTTCCATATAACACCTATAAAATGGACGACACAAAGACCATACAAGACTTAAAAGGACTCGGCCACTCCGAGGGGCGAAGCTGGCAACCCAGCCTCGAAGCTATATTTTTCGACAAACCAGTAGAAGCTTTCAAACCATATTATAAGTTGGAGGATTAAGAATGAGAATTGATGAAGCTAGATATTCTAACTTTTTAAACGAAGTTGCAGGGGACCTAGATATTTCCCCGGTCAAGTACAAAGATGCTGTCGAGCGCTACCAAGCTGTTGCAAAATGGCTGGAAGGCGGAGATTACCCCGGATCTTGTGATTCTGGGTTAGACATCTATCCACAAGGTTCATTTCGGTTAGGCACAGTCACAAGACCAATAAGGAACGGTATTGAAGCAGATTATGACATTGATCTTGTGTGCGAAATCCCCTTGCTAAAAGAGTGGGCCAAGCCTGAGTACGTAAAGCAGTTAGTCGGTGACAGGCTAAAAGAACATGACAGGTATAAGAGAATGCTAGATGAGGAAGGCAAGAGGTGCTGGACTCTAATATACTCTGAGGAAGACAATGTAGGTTTTCACTTAGATGTTCTGCCATCAGTCCCTTATCCAAAAGGCTATCTGAATACAGCAATTGCAATAACAAATAAATTTCTTTCCCTCTATAGATGGTCAATAAGCGACCCTAAAGGGTATGGTCTATGGTTTGATGGCCGGAACAAGCCTGCGTTCGACCTCGTATATGCTGAGCAGAAGAAATTTATTCAAAATCGAGTGCCCGAGATATATGCAAAAATTGAAGATGTACCAGATCAGTTGGTACGTACCCCTCTTCAACGCACGATTCAAATTATGAAGCGTCACCGTGATATTAAGTTCAATAATGCAGAGCGTGTTGACTATGCTCCAATCTCAATAATTATTACAACCCTCTCCGCATATTTTTATCGAAATGAATCAGATGTTTACTCCGCTCTGAAGAACATCGTGGCCAGTTTAAGTGCACACGTAGCGCTGTTTGAGGGTCGAGCACTTGAACCAACCCTAGAGTCAATTAGCCCCATAAAGAGGACTCCCGATGGGAAGTGGTATATAGGCAATCCGGTTAATCCAGAGGAAAACTTTGCAGACAGGTGGCACGAAGATAATCATGCTAGAGCGGAGGCTTTCTTCATGTGGTTAAGGTGTCTACAAGAAGATCTGGTTGATATATTGGGTAAAGATAACCGAAATGAAGTCCAAAGAACTCTTACTTCTGCTTTAGGCAGTGTACCCGTGCTGGGAAATTTGGAACAGATAGTACCACCTAGAGAAATCGAAAGCCCACCGAAGATTCATATTTCCAGACCACGAAAGCCATGGAGAAACTAAATGAATGAAGAATAAGGTCGGAAGCCAAATTTGCGAATTAAAAAAAACTCATAGAGGCCTTACAGATATATCTCTTCAGAACCGGAAAACAGTTATAAAAGGTCCTCTTTCGTTTGAAGCGTCCTTCGATGGGTTCCCAGTGATTACAGACTGCTTTGACATCGAACTTGCTATTCCCAGTGCTTACCCAGAAGTTCTTCCGGTTGTAAGAGAAATAGGTGGAAAAATCGACCAAAACTATGAACACCTGAATCAAGATGGGACCCTCTGTCTGGCTACCCCAATTGAGAAACGCTTGTTTTTCCTAGAACAAGAGTCCTTACTCGGGTTCGTAAATCATCTAGTTATTCCATATTTATACGGTTACTGCTATTGGAAAAAGTACGGCCAGCACCCTTTTGGCGAGCGTGCACATGGTGTTGAGGGAATTATTGAGTATTACAGAGATGATCTGGGCTTAGGTAGTCATGTCAACATATTAACAATGCTCGCTTTTCTTTTCGAGTATGGCTACCGTGGCCATCTTCCCTGCCCTTGCAAAAGCAGATTGAAGGTTCGAGAATGTCACAGTGAAGTTTTGTTGCAACTTCATAGACATCACTCAAAAGACACCCTAAAGAATGATTTTTTCAGGTTGCTTCTTTCACTCGGAAAAGAAGAAAAGGTGCCGGAAGAACTCGCAAAACAGATACAACAAATACTGAAAAAGAAAAACTCAAGGAAAAAAGTTTGTGCTCATCAGCCTTTGCGAACTTAGGCTTTCGGCATTTTACAACCACGAAGCTCTTTTGTTTCATAACCACTTAGCGCAAACTTCCTTTTGATTTAATATCACCGAACTAGTCTTGCAAATTCAAAGTATAATTTCTAGAATTTAAATGGAATCGCTTTGTCCTGTCTCCATATTATTAGTTTTTGATTAACAAGATTTTGCATTTTTTAAATTTCCCGACATATTTCCCCGCCTATGAAACCATTTAGAAAAACGAAAATAATCTGCACCGCCGGCCCCTCCACAAGTTCGTACGAAATGTTGATGAAAATGTACGAGGCGGGAATGAACGCCGTGCGCCTCAACATGTCGCACGGCACTCACGAAAGCCACCTTGGAGTAATCGAAACGGTGAAATCGATCAACAGGGAAGTTGGGGATTCAATCGCCCTTATACTCGACACTCAGGGACCGGAAATCAGAACCGGGGTTCTGCAAAGCGACCTGCATATAAGCGAGGGAGACGTGATTACGGTTTCCGTAAGACCCGATGACGTCGAAGAGTCCTCGATTCATATAAATTACGAGGACATTATCAACGAAGTGCAGGTAGGCGAGAAAATAACCGTGGACAACGGTCTCATAAACCTTGAAGTGCTCAAGAAGGACCACGGAACCATGAAATGCAGAGTTATCGACGGCGGAACCATGAAAAGCAAGCGCCATGTCAATCTGCCCGGGGTAAAAGTCAATCTCCCTTCAATAACGGACAAGGACAAGGCGGACATAGAGTTCGGAGCAAGAAACGGAGTGGATTACATAGCCCTTTCCTTCGTCAGGGAAGCACAGGACGTTTTTAAACTCAGGGAACTGCTGGGAGTTGATGGGGAGAAAATAAAAATCATCTCAAAGATTGAGGATCAGGAAGGGGTGCGAAACGTTGAGGAAATCGTTGAGGCATCGGACGCTGTTATGGTTGCGAGAGGAGATCTCGGCATCGAGATAAGCATTGAGGAACTGCCGGATGTGCAAAGAGTGATAGTCGGCAAATGCCAGGAGAAAGGCAAAAGAGTAATAGTCGCCACCCATCTTCTTGAATCGATGATCGACAACCCGATTCCTACCCGGGCGGAAGTAACTGACGTTTCAAACGCGGTCTATGAGGAAGTCGACGCCCTTATGCTCTCGGGCGAGACGACAACCGGAAAACATCCCGTAAAATCAATAGAACATCTCGACAAGATAGCCTTAAAGGCGGAAAGCCTCAGGAGTCTGCAGATGGGCAGGCTCCTTGTTAAACAAGATCTCAAGCAGCATATAGCGGCTTCGGCGGTTGAACTCGCCGAATCTGTCAACGCCAAATGTCTTGTTGTAATAACGAAGAAAGGACTGATGGCTCAATTGACAACAAACTGCAGGCCTGCCAAAACACCTATTCATGCGGTAACTTTCGACAGCGGAATAAAACGGCAGCTCTGTTTGAACAGGTCCGTAACCGCGCATCTCATGGAGAAATCCGAAGATCCCGAACAGAGAATACAGGATGCTTTCGGGCTGCTGAAAGAAAAGCAGGTGCTGGAACAGGGTGATCTTGTAGTGCTGGTATCGGACGTTATAACTACCGCCGGCATAGACTCAATCCAACTGAGAGATATAGCGTAACCAGCCTTGGAGGCGAGACTGCTGCTACCATTTCAGTAGTGTCGTACTGTTTTCGATGTCCTTGCATATTTTCGCTTCCTTGTTATCCTTACATGTAAGGAGGTACGTTGTTGTGGAAATTTCCAAAATCACTTCGAAAGGCCAAGTCACTATTCCTCATGGATTGCGTAAGGCCGCACACTTTAAAACAGGTGACAAGCTTGTTTTCGAGTTAGACGGAGACCGTGTTATTGTAACCAAGCTCAAGCCCACTAAAGACACTTATTTGGATAGCATTTCTTCAAACCTTGAGGAATGGCTATCAGATGAGGATGAAGATGCATGGCGTAACCTTTAAACCCCATGATATTGTAGTTGTTTCTTTCCCCTTTACCGATTCTTCTGTTAAAAAGCGCAGGCCCGCTTTGGTTATATCATCCGAAGAGTTCAATGAAAACCACGATCAATTGATTTTAGCGATGGTCACAACCGCCAAGCGTAGTTCTTGGCAAAGCGATATCAAACTCAAAGACCCCGCCGACGCCAATTTAGCAGTGCCGTCGGTAGTGCGCTTAAAACTCTTTACGTTAGAAAAATCGATGATTATCAGACGACTAGGATGTTTATCGAAGAAGGATAAAAATTCTGTTGATGTTTCTTTAAAACAACATATATTGGACCCAGCACTTTAACCTTCCCCGCTTAAAGCATAACCGCACATCTCAGCAATCCACGTCCCTAAGCACTTTTTCTATCTCGTAGCCCGCGGCGATAGTAGCAACCTTGCAGACAAGATCAAATGCCGGAGAGATGCCGTTTGCTAAGGAGTCATCGTACGGAAGAAATTCCATCCCCTTTGAGTTAAGATTTTCAAGTTCGCCTCGAATGGGGTTAACCCTGTAGAACATCCCTGCCACTTGGGACTGAACAAGGTAAACAACCGGTTCACCGACAAAATCTTCCCCGACGCGAAGCGAGGTCGGTACACACTCCTGTATTACCACGTCCCTAACCGGCACTCCTCCCTTCGAAACCCGCATCCTCTTGCGGTCGCGCGAGTTCATCTCCGCTATGCTCCGCGGGTCGCTGAAGCTCGAAACTGCCATGCCGTAGGTGCCTGAATTGCTCTTGACGAAAAGCGAGGGTTCGTGGTCTATGTCTCTTTTCGAATATTCTTCTCTAACCCTTGAGAGAATTTCTCCGGCTTTCTGGGAAACCCGCTCCCTGTCCTCGGGGAAATCAAAATCCACTCCGGTTTCCAAAACAGTTTCAACCGACATCACCCAGGGGTCCACTTCCAGTATGTCGGCAAGTTCGCTGCAGAGACGGTTATAGAACTCAAAATGCACGTCCTTTTTTCTCGCATGCCACCCTATTTCAACGGGCGGTAAGACGGGCTGGCGCAAATTGTGCAGGGTTTTCGGACACTTCTCCGAAAAATCGTTGTTTATCATTATGATATCGGGCACGAATCCATCTATCATCGCCGAGCCCTCTTCCTGAAAAACCCGCTTCGCCTCGATTACCTGACCGCTTGCCGAACTGAACGAGACAGTTTCCCTTCGAAATTCCTCGTTCGCAATGCCGACGCACACCTCGTAGCCCACATCCTCCAAAACGGACTTTATTACCCAGACATTTTCCCAGTAATAGGCGTTTTTGGTATTGAGCTCGGGAACCAAAAGGATTTTTTCGGCACTCGGGTACCTGGAAAAAAGATATTCCCTGAAGAGCTTTCCCGCATTTTTCCTGAATCCCGCAGAAAGGTTGTTAAAGCCTGCGGGAAAAACATTGGTGTCTATAGGGGCAATCTTATGCTCGGAGAAACGCAGGTCAACGGAACTGTAAAGCGGTACCATGACCTTTTCGCAATGGAACTCTATCCAGCGGGAAATCTCCCCGCGTTTGCTAGCGATATTTCTTTCAAGCTGCTCTATAAGCATCGTACGCCAGATCAGGCCTTCACGACGAAAGTTCCGCAGAGACGGTCGCTGAAAGTCTTACGTTGCGGGTCAAGTATTGAGAGCGCAAAACCCGCGAAAACAGTAGCCACAGAAAAAATCCAGCCGACCCACCTGAGCAAATTCGTCTGAAACCCGGCAGCAGAGCCGTCCCGCATCACCACGCGGATACCCGCAACCGAGTTTCCAAGAGTCGTCCCGCACCAGGAGGGAAGAAAAATGAAATATGTGGTCGCCAGCACGTAAGCAGAAAGACATATCCACCCCCATATGGAAACAAATTCTCCGAAGCCCGGGAAAAAAGTTTCTCCGATGAGATTCGCCCCCGAGAAGAGCGCGGCTGCGGCAACGCAAAGAGTAAACAGGAGATCGACGGAAAATGCGAAAAGTCTCTCCCCGAAGGCCGCGGGAACCATCCCTTGGGGCAGGGACGGTGGACTCTCTTTTTCTATTTGCTCTTCCTGCTCCTGCTGCTCTTCTTGTTCCGCGGTCTCCTCGCCCAGATCTCTTTCAAAGACAAGAAAATCCTCAAGTTCGCCCTCGGGCAACCCTTCGTATTGATGATCGCTCGCAGGGCTGAGTTCAAATGTCGCCCCAACTGTCTTGACCCCGGCTAGAACATCGTCGGCAACGGGCTGCACGCTCCTGTCAATAACCACCTCCGTGCTCAACTCGTCTTCATAGAGATACTTGAAAATAGGTACGGGAGACAGGGCGGCCCCGCATTTCTTGCACTCCTCAAGATAATCAAAGCTCGTGTAGCCGCACTCAGGACATTTCATGGTGGGAACCCCGCCGAAGCTACATCCCAGAACTTTCAGACTTCAGGGAAAGTCGATAATCCACGGCGTTTCTAATCGCTTTCATGTTGGCCCCTCCCGAAATCACGAAGCCGTCAACCACGAATGTCGGAGTGCCGCTTACCCCGATCGATTTGCCCTCATCCATTTCCGAAGCGACCCTTCGCTTGGTTTCCTCGGATTCAACGCACTGATTGTATTTTTTCATATCGACACCGAGTTTGCGCGCCATCTCCGCAAAGGTCTCTTTGGCGTCGGCAACCTTTATTTCACCCTGCTTTTCGAAAATGGTGTCATGGAGCTCCCAGAATTTGTCGTTTGCCTGGTCGTACACGCAAAGAGAGGCGATTGAGGCATCCTCGGCCCACTTGTGAAACGAAAGCGGGAACTGCTTGTAAAACAATCTGACTTTGCCCTGGTAGTCCTTGAGAAAGTCTTCGACCTCGGTTGCTGCCCTGGCACAGTAGCCACATTGAAAATCCGAGTACTCAACCACGGTTATCGGGGCATCAGGATTTCCTTTTGAAGGAACATTCTCAAGAGAGATCTTCTGGGCTGCCTCGGCTGCTGGATCTTTGTCGAGATTTTCAAGCCTGCCGACCATTATTGTTTTGCGGTCTCCTGAAACCAGGATGGGAACCTGTCCGCCTTCCGAGGCAATAAACCCTTGCCTGACTCCCGGAACACCCGTCTCCTTCATCTCATTCACCTTTACGATGGACACGTTGCCCATTATCAAAAAATTCCCGTCACGACTTACAAGAAACGGGAAGCTCCGGTTTTTGCCGTCAGAAAATCCGACTTCGTATTTGCCCTTCTTGAATCCCTTCATCTCAGAATCTTCCCCCTTAACCGCCTTTACCGTAAAGCCAGCTGGAAGATAAACCCCATAGCGGTTCTTGAAGTGGTACTCGAGTTTCCCGGGGTCAATGTTATCGAGTGCGAATAGACTCGTGGGGGAAAGAAAAACCGCTGCCAGGATCGCTAAAACAGCCGTCGCAAAAACAGATTCTCTCGCCTTTCGGGAGAATACTTCTTTTCTCATATTGTGGAAGCTCCTTGCCAGTTATGATTCGCCGAAAACGGTGGCGAAGATATGGTCTATGTTTTTTAGATCTTCTTCAAGTTCAAAACACGAATCGATCTCTTCATCCGAAAGGATACCCGTTATCTGCAAGTCGGTTTTCAGCAAATCCCGGAAATCCTTTTTTCCCTCCCAGCACTCCATGGCGTTTCGCTGCACAAGCAAGTAGGCCTCCTCCCTTGAAAGACCCTCTTTTACAAGCTTAAGGAGAACCTTCTGGGAAAAAACAAGTCCCTGGGTAATCCAGATGTTGCTCTCGAGCTTGTCGGGATAGACCCGCAGGCCCTCGATCAGGCCGCAGAGCCTCTCAAGCATGAAATCAACAAGTATTGTTCCGTCGGGACCTATGACCCTCTCGACGGAGGAGTGACTTATGTCCCTTTCGTGCCAGAGGGCTATGTTTTCAAGAGCCGCGGCAGAGTGGGACCTTACTATCCTTGAGAGTCCGCAGAGGTTTTCCGAAAGCACAGGGTTTCTCTTGTGCGGCATTGCGGAAGACCCTTTCTGCCCCTCGGTAAAAGGTTCTTCCATCTCTCCTACCTCGGTTCTCTGGTAATGTCTTATCTCGGTAGCAATTTTCTCCACCGAAGCCGCCATGAGAGAAAGACAGAGAAAATACTGCGCGTAAATGTCTCTTTGTATCACCTGCGTCGATATCCCCGCAGGACGGAGCCCAAGCAGCTCGCACGCGTAACGCTCAACCTCCGGAGTTATGTTGGCGTAAGTGCCGACGGCGCCCGACATCATCCCCACGCTCACGGCGTCCCGCGCTGAATTCATTCTCTCAAGGTTCCTTCTCATCTCGTCATACCACAGGGCAAACACCAAGCCCAGAGTTCTGGGTTCGGCGTGTATGCCGTGGGAGCGCCCGATCATCTGAGTATCCTTGTAGTCAAACGCCTTTTTGCGGAGAATCCCGAGCAACTTCTCAAGACCCCCGACTATCAGTCCTCCCGCATTGCGAAGCTGTATAGAAAAAGCGGTGTCAAGAACATCTGAAGAAGTCATTCCGAGGTGAATGAACCTCGAATCATCTCCTACGTACTCGGAAACGCAGGTGAGAAAAGCCAGAACGTCGTGCTTAAGTCCCCTTTCAAGCTCGGCAATTCTTTCTACGTCAAAGGCGGCTTTTTCCTTTATGCTGGATAAAGAGTCGTCAGGAATCTCCCCGTAGTGCGCCCACGCTTCGCACACGGCGAGCTCCACTTCGAGCCAGATGCGGTAGCGGTTCTCATCCGACCATATCTGCGACATTTCCTCTCTGGAGTACCTTGAGATCAAATCGTTATAACCTCCCCGGCCGCGCTCCGCGGAGCCACGGCCAAATCGACACGGCCTTCAGCGCCTCTTCGGCGCAGAATTTCAAGCGAGCATCCAAGCGCCATCTCGGGAGTGTTGTTACTCGCGCTTAGGTGCGCCAGCAGAACGTATTTTAACCCGTCGTGCAGAACATCGCCCAGAAGGGATGCTGACTGATCATTCGACAGGTGCCCGTGCCCTCCGCTTATTCTCTGCTTGAGGTACGGCGGGTAGGAACCCGAGAAAAGCATTTCCCTGTCATGATTCGATTCGAGAACGAGGGCGTCGCAGTTTTTAAGGCTCTCCCTCACAAGCGCCGTGGGTTTCCCTATGTCGGTAACTATGCCTACTTTGACGCGGCCATCGGTTACGGTGAAACCGACCGGGTCGATGGCGTCGTGCGCCACCGAGAAGGGAGTAAGGGTAAGATCGTTAATACGAAACGGTTCTTCTGAGTCAAATTCCCTCAGTTCCTCTATCCCGCCATTGGGCAAACGTGAAGCCTTGGCGCCGTTTCCGTTATTGCGTCCGTTTCTTTTTCCTTCCCAGAAACCAACGGTTTCACCCGACACGTAAACAGGCACTGCGGACATTCTCCCGACAGATCTTGAGTGGTCCTCGTGCTCGTGCGAAAGCACCACAGCGTCAAGATCGGTCACGGCTATACCCATATCCCCGAGACTCCGCGAGATCCTTCGGAAGCTAATCCCCGCGTCAATCAGTATTTTTGAGTATTTCGACTCAAGATAAAGCGAGTTGCCAGAACTGCCGCTGGCAAGAGTGCAGAATTTCATCATGTTTCGTCCACGCGAAAACCCGGCTGTGTGGAAAATCAAAAAAACGGTGCATTTCGCCCGGAATGCAGTAATTATAACTGACCAGTAGAAATCGGTGAAAAACCACCGACCGTCTCCCCGAGCCCGAAACGGAGAACTTGTTAAAACCCAAGCTTTCATATATTCTATAGCTGTTCCCTCGGAAGGGCCGGATTATTAATGAGACTCTCTATTACACTTTCCATAGCGTTTGCACTTGCTGCGTTTGCCCTCGGTCCCGACTACCTTTCACTTTCCCGCTCGGTTCTCACGGCCGTCGGCTGCGGAATATTCGCTTTTGTGGTTCTTGCGGGTTTCCGGATGCTTTTCAGGAAAATCTCGCTTCGCCAGGCACTCGGAATGTCAGTCGGAATGCTCACAGCCACTTTCATATACCTCGCGCTGCTCACTATCCTTAACAGCTTTCCGCTAGCCGGGCCCCTGCTTCCCCATGTAAAAGCGGGAATCTTCTTGCTTCTCGTTTGCGTGGGCGCGGTAATAGGTTTTGACAAAACATCCCTTGCCACGACAGCATCCGATTCGTTTTTCAGGCAGCCGGAGGCGCTTGCCCCGAAAATACTTGACACGAGCGTCATAATAGACGGGCGCATCGCCGACATCGCCGAAACGGGATTTCTCCAAGGAGAACTGATAATACCCAAATTCATCATCCAGGAACTTCAGTACATAGCGGATTCCTCGGACCCCGCAAGGAAAACTCGCGGCAGAAGGGGGCTTGACATTATAAACAGGATGCAAAACGACGTCCCCTCGATAAGCGTCAGCATCACCGATCATGATTTCGAACACATAAAAGACGCGGACATAAAACTCATTGAGCTCTCGAAGAAATTGAACGGTATACTGGTCACCAACGACTATAACCTAAAGAAGATCGCCGATCTCGAGAAAATCACCGTGCTTAACATAAACAACCTGAACCACGCTCTGAGACCTGTTGTGGAACAGGGGCAGACAATAAAAATAAGCCTCGTAAAACCCGGAAAGGAACAGCATCAGGCGGTCGGCTATCTCGACGACGGAACAATGGTGGTAACGGACAACGCCTCAAGACAGATAGGAAAAGACGTGGACGTTTCAGTGAGAAGCATGGTTCAGACACCGACCGGAAGGATAGTTTTCGCAAAACTGAAAAAAGAGGGCTGACCCCGTGAGTACCCCAAAAGTCTCAGCCATAGTGGCGGCCGCCGGTCTTTCTAAAAGATTCTCCACTCATGGGAAAAAGCAGTTCGCCGCACTCGGCGGAAAACCTCTTCTTACCTACTGCCTTTCGACTTTCGAGTCGAGCGGACTCATAACAAGCGTAGTGGTCGTAGTGCCCGAGGACGAAATTTCGCGCTCAAGGGAACTGCTCGAGAGCTTCGGGTTTGAAAAAATCACCTCGGTAGTCGCCGGGGGCGAAAAAAGGCATGTATCCGTAAGAAACGGTTTTCGCGCCACACCCCCGGACAGTGACATGGTGCTAATTCACGACGCTGCGAGACCTTTCGTTGATAATGACACGATCAAAAGAGTCATAGAGGGCTGCGCCCGCACAGGCGCTTGCATATGCGCCGTTCCCGTTACGGACACGTTGAAGCGGGCGCATGAGCCCGGACCGTTTATTTCGGAAACGGTTCCAAGGGAGAAACTCTGGAGAGCCCAGACTCCGCAGGCTTTTCGCCGGGAGATACTCGCGGAAATCTATTGCTCAGACGGCATCGCAGATCTTGACGCGACCGACGAATCGGCGCTTGCCGAAGCGAAGGGAATAAGGGTAAGCGTGGCAGCGGGAGACGACCTTAACATAAAAATCACAACCGCAGCCGATTTCAAAATAGCTCAGCTTATCGTAAGCAAAGGAGAAGTGGTCAATGTACAGAATAGGAACGGGGTTTGACGCGCACGCGTTTTGCGAGGAAAGAGCGCTCATACTGGGCGGCGTTGAGATTCAGGGCTGCCGGGGGCTTGCCGGTCATTCCGACGCTGACGTGCTTTCCCACGCGGTTGCTGACGCTATTTTGGGAGCTATCGGCGAGGGAGACCTAGGAAAACATTTTCCGCCGAACGACCCAAAATACAAGGATGCTTCAAGCCTCTCAATTCTCTCCCGAGTCGCCCGGATGATGGCAGGCAAGGGCTACCGCATAGAAAATATTGATTGCACGGTGGTGTGCGAGGAGCCAAGAATTTCTCCTCACTCATCCGCTATGGAGGAGAAAATCGCCGATGCCCTGGGAATTTCGAGCGATGCCATAAACGTAAAGGGAACTTCGGCCGAAGGCTTGGGTTTTACAGGAAGAAAAGAAGGTATAGCAGCCATGGCTTCAGCGTGCCTAAGCCCGGATCCACCGAAACCATAATTCTTTGGAAAAGCTCCTTTCCGCTCTTGGAACTCAAGAGTTGGTGCAGTTACTCCGATCGAATCCGGTTTTAATGCCTCTACATCTTGCTATCGAGAAAATTCCTGAATGTGGAAATGTTGCTCTCGCGGGCCTCGGGCACAGTTCCCGTGAACACAATTTCTCCCTCGTAAAGAAACGCTATCCTGTCAGAAACCTCGTAGGCGGTGCCTATGTCGTGGGTAATTACGACCCCGGTTATCCTGAGCCGGTCTCTCATGTTCTTTATCAGTTTGGCGATCCTTTTTATATTGGGAGGATCAAGACCGGTCGTGGGCTCGTCGTAGAGAAGAATCCTCGGGCGGGTGGCGATCGCTCTTGCAAGAGCCACCCTTTTTTTCATCCCTCCGCTCAGTTCCCCAGGGTACTTGTCTTCGATTCCCGGAAGATCGACCAGTTCAAGGTTTCGTGCGACCGCTTTTTTTATCTCCTCGGGGGAAAGATCTGAATTTTCAATCAGGGGATAAGCTATATTCTCCTCTACGGTAAGCGAGTCAAAAAGGGCGGAGCCCTGAAACAGCATGCCCGTCTCCTTTCTTATTTTGACAAGCTGCTTCTCGTCCATCTGCACCGTATCCTCTCCCAGAACCACGACCTTTCCGCTGTCGGGTTTAACGAGACCGTTTATCTCTTTTAGCAAAACGCTTTTCCCGACTCCGCTCTCCCCCAAGACGGTAATGATCTCTCCGCTTCTTACGGAAAGATTTATTCCCCTGTGAACAATCTTTCCGTCAAAGGACTTACACACATCCGTCATTTCGATTATGTTTTCCGACATGGGAACCTCAGGAGTTTACTTTATCGTAACTGTATGTAAAAATGGGATATAGAGAGTAAGTTATATGAGACTGTGGAGATATTCCGGGGTTTTGCATTATCCGGCGAAGCTTCCAGACCCAAGAAGGCAGTGGGGGAATGCGGGAACTGGTTTCGCTGGACTTGTCCAAAGAGATTCCAGATTATTCTTTTACAGCCTCAATTGCTTTTATAAAGGCACAACCTGCTTCAGAATTGTAATTCAGGAGGAGATATTATGAAGGGTTTTCGAGGTTTTGTAATCACGTTAGGCGTGATGTTTGCTACGATAACTTTTTTCCCAGGCATTTCCGCTTTTGCCGATGGGTCCCATGACGATCCTCAAACAACGGCTAGCGAGGCGGCTTCTGCTAATGATGAAGCTACAATGAAAAGCTTTGTGTTGCACGCAAAGCAGCACATGGATGAGGCCGTTGGGGGAGGACGTGACACGCTTTCGGCTTTCAACAGGCAAATGAGAACACAAGAAACATGGAACCATGATTCTGTATACCTCATTACAATTGGCAAAAGCGGTGGAGCCATAGTAAATCATGGAATCTATACCAAGGACTTGTTTGGGAACTCCATAGCCGGTCTTGAGACTGTACGAGAGCTCCTTGCCAAGCTTGAACAAGTCGCTCCGGGGGAAGCAACTTGTGTCCAGTACGGAGATATGGATAGGTGGAGTTGCGCTGTTCAATATGACACTGTAAATCGAGAGATAAAGGGTGTCTTAATCGGTGGTTTTGATCATGCAAAGGACGACCCGGCTATAACACCCCCTGACTGTCCAGATTACGAACCCGCTGTAACGGCCCAACAGGTAAACGAGAGTGGAGCAGACGAAGACTTGAGGGACTTTGTAAAGGAGGCGATCAAGAGAATTGATGGTTTGCTAAAGCAGGAACCACAAGGTACGCAGGGGCTCCAAGATGCCCTTAATAAGGCGGCATGTCTCGGAAAAGGACATTGGAAGGAAGGCTCCATATACCTCTTTATCATGGCTAAAATAGGGAATAGAGCTCCCTTAGTGATCCTTAACGGAAACAACCCGGAATTCACGGGGAATTCTTTTGTAGACATCCTTGACGAGGATGGGGTTGACGTCGGGGCCGAGATTCTTAAAGTTGCGGGAGAACACGGGGAGTCGGGTTTTGTCAGGTATAAATGGGACAATCCGACTATAGAAGAAGACGATGTTGATATGGAGGGGAGATCACCCGGAAGATCGCTTAAGACCAGTTATGTTGAAGCGGTGACATTTGACCACCGGCCGCGAACAGTTTTCATTTTTGGTTCCGGAACTTATGAACCGTTCGAGCCGGATGGCGCTGGCGAAATGGGTAGTGACGGTGACGACGGATGTGCTGTTGCGGGGACGAACAGCAAGCCTTGGAGCGCTGTTTTCAACCTGTTTTTGGTAGTGTTCTCAATCTGTATTGCGTTTTGGTGGAGAGACCGGTCAAGGAAGTAAAGCGAATTTCCCGGCTAGAGTCTCTCTGATTCCGTAAGAAAGACGGTTAATTCCGGCGGTCCCATTTTATCTGTTCCATCTTTTCGACCGCTTCTTGGCTTACGGTTGAAGACATGTTGCCACCATTTTTACGTACATAGAGACAAGTGCAGGGTTGCTGAGAGAGCCTGAATCAGGCTGAATGGAACCGTATCTATATTCATTGCAAAACGGCGGTCAATTCAATTTATTTCCAGTACTCTTCTGGTCAGGGCGATCCCACGCTAGGCTTGGTCAGTGATTTAATCGTAAATTCACAGGGAGTTAAAAAGAATCACTGACTTTTTCCCTCCGAAGCCGGTATAAACAGTAAACACGGGTTTCGTACTGCCAGCCTCAAAGGCCGGGTGTCCGGAGTTCAATGCGCGGGAGGTTGTCGTGAGGGTCGCGCGCACTGACGAAACGGGCAAAAAGAGCGGCCTTGCGGTAGAAACTCCCGTGTTCAGGGTTTGTGGACTCCCCGGCCTGGTATGCTTCGGAATTCGCTAACAAGCATAGGATTACCCTGACATTCTGGTATACTCTACTTGCAACTGTCCGCAGTTGTATATATAATCCCAGACTTGGCTTTTTATTTCGAGAGATTAAAAGGAGAGGAAAATGGCGCACGAATTACCTGATCTTCCTTATGATCATGACGCTTTGGAGCCGCATATAGACGCGGAAACGATGAGAATACATCATTCAAAGCATCATCAAGGGTACGTAAACAACTTAAACGCAGCGCTGGAGAAACATCCGGAGTTGGCGGACAAATCGCTTGAGGAACTGCTCGGCGATCTTGACTCCGTTCCCGAAGACATAAGAACCGCGGTAAGAAACAACGGCGGAGGGCACGCGAACCACAGCCTTTTCTGGCCGTGCATGGCTCCCGGTTCCGGAGGAACGCCTTCGGGTGAGCTTGCCGATGCCATAGATTCCGCGTTCGGAAGCTTCGACGCTTTCGCCGAGGCATTCTCCAAGGCAGCCGCCACCAGATTCGGAAGCGGCTGGGCGTGGCTTTGCGTGGACGAGGGCGGAGGGCTCGTGGTAACATCCACCCCAAACCAGGATAACCCGGTTTCCGAGGGACTGAAGCCCATTCTGGGTCTCGACGTCTGGGAGCATGCATATTATCTGAACTACCAGAACAGAAGGCCCGACTACGTGAAGGCGTGGTGGAATGTGGTGAACTGGGAACAGGTTTCGGAGAACTTCACCGGGGCGAAGTAATTCCCACAAAACCACACCCGGAAAAAAACGCTTACATTTTAGTCCGAAAAATCTTATAATCCCTTATTAGGGACGGAAGGTGCTAATTTTCATTGCCCGCTTGGGTTTTGAAAACCTTTTTTGTTGCCTCCGTTTTTCAATCAGGGAATTGGTGAAAAAGCAAGATGGACATTAAATATAAAGGTTTTCAGGATAATGCGGAACATGACTCCGGGTTTGAATCCTATGATGTTGACGACGACATTGAGGAAAACGAAACCGAAGAGAGTTTTGACAGCTCGGACGAAGAGGAACTGAAACCCAGGGGGAAGGACAAAGAGAAGGACAAGTGGATCCCCGATGAACAGCTCCGGCTTCTTTACGTCTACTTTAAGGACATGGCAGTTGAGCCTCTTTTCGCCGCGAAGCAGGAAGTCGAGATATCTGCGAGAATCAAGATGTGCGAAATCAGGATGGCCAAGGTTCCTAAGAGCATTGAAAAATACGAGAAAATCCGCACAAGAAAAAACTCGGCCAAGGCGCGTGCGATAGCACACAGAATAGCGGTCCTGCGCGCTATGGAGAAAATTTATGTCGACTGGGCGCTCAAACTCAAGCAGAAGTTCGTAAAAGCCAACCTGAGACTCGTAATAACGATTTCGAGAAGATACATGAGCAGGGGGCTGCCGCTTCCGGATCTCATCCAGGAAGGGAACCTCGGTCTAATGCGCGCGGTTGAAAGATTTGATTACACAAAGGGCTACAAGTTCTCCACCTACGCCTCATGGTGGATACACCAGGCCATACTCAGGGCCCTTCAGGGACAGACCAGAACTATAAAGGTCCCTGTCTACCTGCTGGAGCAGGCAAACAGGGTTTACAAGACGAGTGCGAAGCTTAGCAAGGAAATGGGAAGAAAGCCGACGCCCAAGGAAATAGCGGAGGCCTCGGGAATCTCGGCAGAGGTTATAAACAGGATTCTCAATTCCACAAACGACGCCATAAGCCTCGACACGCCGGTTCTCGACGGGGAGAAGACCACGCTTCTTGATTCGGTCGCGGATAAGGAAGCTAAAATCCCCGACACGATAATAGCGAAGATGTCTCTCGCAGAAAAGCTGAAGGAAGCTCTTACTCTTCTGAATCAAAGAGAAGAGGAAATCATAAGGCTTCGTTTCGGCATAGGACGCCAGAGCACCTACACTCTTGATGAGATCGGCAAGAGGTTCAATCTGACCAGGGAAAGAATAAGGCAGATAGAAAAGGCAGCCCTCGGGAAACTCGCAAGTTCCGGCGTGAGAAAAGATCTGGAAAGCTTCCTCAAGCAGTAGAGCAGAAACGCGGCCCGTTTAGCCGAAACCGTAGTAATCAATCCCCAGATGGCTTATCAGTTCCTCGCCCTGCAGGTAGCGAAGCGTGTTCTGCAGCTTGGCGAACTGAACGAAAAGATCGTGCTCGGGGTAGAGCTTCTTATCGACCATGGGGCTTTTGAAATAAAAGGAAAGCCACTCTTGGACCCCGTAGATACCAGCGCGATGCGCAAGATCTAGGAACAGCACGAGATCAAGAACCACCGGTGCGGCAAGTATGCTGTCGCGGCAGAGAAAATTGACCTTTATCTGCATTGGATAATCAAGCCATCCGAAAACGTCTATATTGTCCCACGCCTCTTTTTCGTCTCCGCGCGGCGGGTAGTAGTTTATTCTTACCTTGTGGTAGTAATCCGAGTAAAGCTCAGGATTTATCTCGGGCTGAAATATGTACTCAAGCGCACCCAGCTTGCTTTCTTCCTTGGTTTTAAAAGAACCGGGATCATCAAGCACCTCTCCGTCCCGGTTACCCAGTATATTGGTTGAAAACCACCCGTTGAGCCCGAGCATCCTGCTTTTAAGACCCGGAGCCAAGATAGTCTTCATGAGTGTCTGGCCGGTTTTGAAGTCTTTACCGGCTATTGGAACCTCGTTTTCAATCGCGAGCTGCTGAAGCGCGGGGATGTCCACGGACAGATTAGGGGCTCCGTTTCCGTAGGAGGCACCGCATTTTATGGCCGCGTAGGCGTAGATCATGCTCGGGGGAATATCGTCGTGATTTTCCCTTAGCCCCTTCTCGAAACCCTCTATGGTTTCATGAACTTCCGACGGCTCAAGATATACCTCGGTACTCCCGCACCAGAGCATTACCAGCCTTTCGATATCGTTTTCCCTCTGGAATCTCTTTATGTCCCTGATCAGGGCCTCGGCAAGATGCATCTTCGTCTTGCCCTTCTTTACGTAGGAACCCTTGAGATTACGGACGTACCTGTTATCGAAAACAGCCCGCATAGGAGACTCTTTTTCAAGATCCCGTCTTATCTTCCCGAGAAGTTCGGGACTGAGCACTCCGGCCCGAAGCGCCGAGGCGTGGCAGTCTTCATCGTGTATGTCCCATCCGGCAAACACCATGTCCTGGATTTCGGCCAGCGGAACCAAATCTTTTATGAGAGGAAAATTCTTCTCGGTTCTTTTGCCGAGCCTGATTTTCCCCATCTGCGTCAGGGAGCCGATGGGCCTTCCCACTCCCTTTACCACCGCCTTTAAGCCCGCTATGAAAGTTGTGCTTACCGCCCCGCTCATCCCGGGGATCAGCACCCCTAGCTTTCCCTTGGCCGGGCGGATGTCGAATTTTCTCTGGAACTTCTGGTTTGGATCGGTCAAGTATGAATTACCTTTTGGAGAACTGCTGTCCCCTTCTCGCCTTGCGTTTCCCGTACTTTTTGCTCTCAACCATCCTGGGATCGCGTTTCAGCAGTCCGGAAACCTTGAGTTTCTTGCGAAGCGACTCGTTGGCCTTGAGAAGGGCTCTGGCAAGTCCGTGGCTCATGGCTCCCGCCTGGCCGGTAAGTCCTCCTCCCTTCACCCTGACCATCACGTCATATTCCATGGAAGTATCGGTGACGCTGAGCGGCTCACGGGCCTTTATCTGCCATACTTCTCTGGGAAAGTACTCTTCCACGGATTTTTTGTTCACGGTAATGGAACCGCTGCCTCTCCTGAGCCAGACTCTTGCGATTGACGTTTTTCTTCTCCCCGTGCCATTGTAAATAACGGTTTCAGGCATAATGAATCAGACCTCCAGAACCTCGGGATTTTGGGCCATGTGCGGATGCTTGTCTCCGACATAGATTTTCATCCGCTGTATGAGTTTCTTCTGCCACCTGTTTTTGGGAAGCATCCCCCAGACGGCCTTGCGGATTATCTCTCCCGGCTTTTTCTCAGCCAGTTCTTGCGCAGTAACGGATTTAAGTCCCCCGGGATAGTGGGAATGGCTGTAGTAGGTTTTCTGCTCCCACTTCCTGCCAGAGAACGTGGCTTTGTCGGCGTTGACTATAACGACGAAATCTCCGATATCCGAATGAGGAGCAAACTGCGGTTTGTTCTTGCCCCTAAGAATCGAAACCACCTTGGTTGCAAGCCTTCCGACGGGTTTTCCCCGAGCGTCGATCAGGTACCACTTTTTTTCAAAATCGTCGTTTCTGGCCATGTATGACTTCATAATATTCTCTCTTCGGATAAATTAAGGGTATCGATTCTACCGAATGTAAGCTCAAAGTCAAAGAAATTTAAGCGGGCCGGACAAAAGATTAGAAGTCATAAAAAGCAATAACGAATATTTTCGAGAGAATGAAGTCGAAAAGTATTATCAGAAAAAGCGAGATCACAACAGTTTTAGTGGTGGCGTTTCCGACCCCGCGCGTTCCCCCCTCGGCCTTCATTCCCACATAGCAACCCGTGATCGCCACTATGATTCCGAAAAACAGCGTCTTGGAAATACCGGTCATCAGGTCTTCAAGGGAAACCCAGCCCCTTATGCTTTCAATGAAAAGAGTGGGTTTCACGTTAAGTTCCATCTGAGAGATGATCATCGCCCCTCCTATGCCCGCCAGGTTCGATATTACCGCAAGCAGCGGAAAAGAGATGATGCACGCCATGAGTCTTGGAGAGACAAGTTTTCTGATCGGATCGGCTCCAAGGGTCTTTATGGCGTCTATCTGCTCTGTCACCTTCATCGAGCTTATCTCGGCCGTGATGCCGGAACCTACCCTGCCGCCCACAAGAAGAGAGGTTATTATGGGACCGAGCTCCCTCACAAACGAGAGAGTAACCACGGGACCTACGAGCCCCTTAGCCCCGAACCACGCGAATCCCCACGCCATCTGCACCACCATCACCATTCCGATAGCCATGGCGGAGACCACTACTATCGACACGGAACGATAGCCTATATCGTATATCTGGACAGTAAGAAGACCGTAATCGTAGGGAGGGGTAACGGTGGCTACGACTGAATTCCAGAAGAAAAAGCAGACCTCTCCCACGCCGAGAACAAAGTTAACGAGACTGGTTATAACTTCGGATGCGAACCTGTTCATCTGGCCCAGAGTTCCTCGAAACCTGAAACGAAATCAATGAATTCTCCGAGATTCGCCTCGAAGCCGTCCAGGGCCGCCGAATAGCTAAAATCGTAATCGCATTCAGGAGACTTGTGCACGACCGTCGCAAGGGAGAAGCTGTCATCACCAAGCGACGCCTCGTACTCGGTGTAAAGCCCCGCGGCGCCGTCAATCTCGATATCCTTTCGCAGTCTGACACGCTTTTTGCCCAGGCCGACGACCAGAGAGTCCGAGAGCGTCTGAAGATCGTAATCCCGGTCCGCGCAGAGTGAACTTACCGTCAACACGAGATCGCTCTTCGGGTTGTAAAAAGCCATGTCTCCCCCTTCTAGCGGTATCCTTTCCCAGTCCCGCGAAAGGGGCGCGACACGGTAACTGTTAAGATCGGTGGTATAGACCCAGTCCTTCATCTTTCCTGTCTTCCTGTCATCCCCCGACGCATAGTTCATCAGAAATCTTGTCGCGGAACACGAACTCACAAGAAAAATCAGCGAAAACGCTATGAAAAACAAGGCCTCTTTGCGCATAAGACAATAACTCCCCGGCTTGACTGGGAGACGTATATAACCGCTTAAAGTACTTGAATACATGCCAAAAACCAAGGATCATAGGATCTGATCTGAAAACAAACCGAGGTAGGATATTGAGTTCAGTAACGATATACACAAGCTTTTACTGCACTTACTGCGCAAGGGCAAAAAGACTCCTTGACAAAAAACAGGTGGATTACGAAGAGATCAGGCTTGACGAGAATCCGGAAAAAAGAGAGGAGCTTATCAAGAGACTTAACTGGAGAACCGTACCCATGATCTTCGTCGGCAAGCAGTTCATAGGCGGCTACGACGATCTGGCGGCCCTTGAGC
This sequence comes from Candidatus Dadabacteria bacterium, assembly GCA_026705445.1. Taxonomy (NCBI): domain Bacteria; kingdom Pseudomonadati; phylum Thermodesulfobacteriota; class Candidatus Dadabacteria; species Candidatus Dadabacteria bacterium. The sequence continues at coordinate 167,361 of JAPPAR010000011.1, read as the reverse complement.
ACTCAGGGGAACTTGACCGCATGCTTGCTTCCCAAGCACAAGGCGATTCCTGATTACGCCTTCCCGCTGACTTGGGGCTTTTGACACCCCCACTACTAAGTTGTATAGTTATATTTAGATTCAGGTTAAGGGAATCGGGTGAGAGTCCCGAACTGTTCCCGCAGCCGTAATAAGGGGTTTTTTCGGTGCCCATGCGAAGCGTGCTTGCGTTTCGGGTCACTGGCTTCAACACAGCCGGGAAGACCGTATCCGGAAAAGTCGCTCTGTTTCAATAACAGGCAGCCCTTTAAGTCGGAAGACCTGCCTGCGTCAATCTATAGTGGCTTTGCCTCGGGAGTTAGGCGTATGGCGATTAAAAACATATTTTTTCTTTCCGGCGCGTTCGCGCAGTTTTCGTTTTCCGCCCTATGTACTCATTCATTTAACCGCTCTTTCGGGGAAAGCTGTCTGCCAGCACTTGGAGGAGCTAGTAATGAACAGACTTAGGATGTTTTTCGCTTTTGTTTTGATCCTGGTTCTGTTTCCTTCCGCGGGTTTTTCGGAGGAAACCGAACTAGAGAAAATTATAGTTACGGGAACAAAAACCGGGATTGACGCTGACCGTCTCGGTTCCACCGTTACCATTATCGACAGGAAAGAAATTGAGAGAAGCGGCGAGAAGGACATTGCGTCAATATTTTCGAGGGTTCCTGGGTTAAAAGTGGTGCGCTCGGGAAGTCGCGGCGGCGTCACATCTATTTTCGCCAGAGGAGGACAGTCGGATCATAACCTCGTTATGATTAACGGCGTCCAGATAAACCAGGCCGGGGGAGGTTTTGACATCTCTTCCCTTACCACCGAGAACATAGAGAGAATAGAAATAATAAAGGGAGCGCACTCGTCTCTTTACGGTTCTGACGCCGCGGCTTCCGTTATAAACATAATAACGAAGCGCGGAAGCGGAAAAGCAAGAAAAACAAATTCCGTTGCACTGGGATTCCGCGCCGAAGACGCGATGATCCTTGAGCATTCCTCAAGCTTATCCGGCAGCCTTGAAAAGCTTGACTATTTCCTTTCTCACCAGAGAATCATCGATGAGGGAATTCTGGAGGTAAACAACGATTACAAAAACCGCAGCTTCACGGCAAACCTGAACCTTGAGGCAGCCGACAATCTCGATCTCTCGTTTTTCTCCATATACAGGGATTCCGATTTTGAATTTCCGACCGGAAGTGCGGGAGACAGGTTTGATCCGGTTGACCCGGACAGCGGCACAAGGAGCAAATCGCTCGTTACGGGTTTTGACATCTTGTTCTCCGCAACCGAGTGGTGGGAAAACTCTGTTAAGATCGGTTACACAAGGCTTGACAGGGAGAACTATGACGGACCCGCGGAACCCGAGGGATCATTCGGGGCATCCCCATCCGAGACTCTCGACAAAAGGGTATCGTTTGAATACAGCTCCAGCTTTTTTGTTGACTTTGACCAGCTCTCAACCATAACCTCAGGCGGAGTTGAATACGAAAAGGAGAACTTTGAGGCAGACCCTCTTGACAAATCAAGAGAAAATTACGCTTTCTACACTCAGACCCACCTTGATCTGCTGAGGACCCTCTTTGTCACAACAGGCGTAAGGTATGACGATAACGAAGCCTTCGGAGGCAAGTGGAGTCCGAGTGTTTTCGCCAGATGGAAAATCGGGCAGAGCGGAACCGAGATAAGGGGAGGGGCAAGCGGGGGAATCAAGGAAGCCACTTTCCATGAGAATTTCAGCGATTTTGGCGGTTTCACGATACCAAACCCCGATCTCAAACCCGAAGAAACATTAACCACGGAAATAGGCGCAAGGCAGCGTCTTCTTGACGGTGCGGTCGAACTTGATCTTTCCTTTTTCCGCAACAAGTTCAAAAACATGATCGCCTACAACGGCACCCCGTTTGAAAACGGAACCAACTACGAAAACATAAACCGCACGGAGTCAAAGGGAGTCGAGGGCGTAATCAGCTTGTATCCGAACGACTGCCTGACCCTCAGTGCCGGCTATACGTACACCGACGCGGAGGTAACTGACGACGGCGGAGCAGGGTCCGCGGCTTTTTCGAAGGGAGAAAAACTCATACGTATACCCGAGCATTCGTTCTCGTTTAACGCGGGATATTCAAAAAATGTTTTTGACCTCAGCCTTTCGGGAAACTACGTAGGCAGCAGGGAGGATGTCAACTGGAGCATGTTTCCAGGTACCAGAGTCAGAAACGATTCTTTTTTCATTGTTGACGCCGCGGCTTCCTACGAAATCAGCGTGAAAAGGTTTGTTGAAAAAATCAGGCTGTTTTCAAGGGTAAACAACCTGTTCAACAAGGATTACGAAAATGTTTTCGGTTTTTCATCTCCGGGGTTCAGCATGATTTCCGGAATATCTGCGGTTCGTTAGCAGATCCGGCGGATTTCAGGAAGCTGTCTTTACGCAAAAAATCGAGGCTCAGTCAAGCCTGCCGGGGCGGCGATTCGGGTAAGCGGGCAGCTTCCTATCATGCCGGAGCATCCGTCATCTGAATTCGGGAATCACCTGGTTTCCGAAAAGCTCGATTGAATGCGCTATAACTTCCGCGGAGGCCTGGGGAAACACCATCCTGCACATTATGTTTTGTATTCCGGTTTTCTCAGCGTACTTTCTCACTTCTTCGACGCAGTGCCCGGGGGTGCCGATCATAAAACGGTCTTCCGCCATGTATTCAAAAAACGGGTCGTCAGGATCGGTTATGTTTTTTCCCCGTATCACTATCTTGACCCCAAGGCTCAGGTAGAACCTGTACATGTTTATTATGTATTCGGTTCCGCCCGCAGTGGCTTCTTCCATGGTTTCACGCACGTAAGTTTCCCGAAGCAGTATGTGCTCCGCTCCTGACGGATCGCGTCCGGCTTTTTCCGCCTCGTCGTTATACCACCCGAGGGTATCCATTATCATGGGAACCGTCCTGCCGGGGCCGATAAGAAGTGGGTACCCGAGGCGCCCGGCCCGCCGCACGGCGGGTTCCTCGAAAGCTCCTATGTATATGGGTATGGGTCTCTGCACGGGTTTGGGGGTAACGTCTATGTCCCGAAAGCTGAACCTCTTGCCTTCATAGGAAAAAGACCCTTCTTCCCAGCATTTCTCGATTATCTCTATTCCTTCCTCGATTCTCGAGGGTCTTTGCGTCATCGGGACTCCGAACCCCTCGAATTCCTCTTTTCTGTATCCTATCGCGACTCCCAGATCGAATCTTCCGCCGGAAATGAGATCGACCGTGGCGGCGTCTTCGGCCACTCTCACCGGGTTATGAAGCGTGAGTATCAGGGCTCCCGTGCCTATTCTCACTCTCTCGGTCACAGCGGCCATCGCGGCGGCCATCCCAAGAGGGGAAGAGCAGTATCCATCCTCAAGAAAATGATGCTCGGAAAGCCATACCGAATCGAAATCCACCGTTTCGGCAAGTCTCACGTGGTCCAGGGAATTTCTGTAAAGATCCACATGACTGTAGTCAAGATCCTTGTGGGTCTGCATACTGAAGAGTCCGATGCCGAATCTCATTTGATGCCTCCGGGATATAAGTTTGGTTATTTGCGTTTAAACGGCAAATCAACCATAATTCTACCGTGATCGTTATCTACTTCCAAAACCATAATCGAGGTGCCATACAGTGGGAAAAGAAATAAAATTTGGACTTTCCGCTCCGATGCCGGGAGCTGACGTTGACGGACTCGTAAATTTCTCGATAAAAGCCGATCAGCTTGGATTCGACACCATATGGTACCCCGACCATCTGCTTTTCGTGGCGCCGGAAGCCATTGCTCCCGAGGCGTGGACCGTGGCGGCGGCGGCAGCTATGAAAACGGAAAACATAGCTTTGGGGACGGTTTCTGATCCCCACAGAATGCATCCCGCTGTTTTCGCCCAGAGACTCGCGACCGTTGACCAGCTTTCAAAGGGCAGGGTAGTGCTAACCCTCGGAGTCGGGGAATCGATGAATCTCGACGCATTCGGAATCGAGTGGGGAAAACCCCTTTCGAAACTAAGAGAATCAATAGAAGTCATGGAGCTTCTCTGGGAAACTGACGAGCCCGTGGATTTTGACGGACAGTTCTACAAACTTGAGAACGCGTTTCTGCAGATAAAACCCTACGAGAGAAACAAGATACCGTTTTACATGGCCACCCACACGCCCAAGGGACTTCAGCTTACGGGAGAAAAGTGCGACGGATGGCTGCCGATAGACTTGAATCCCGATCTCTATTCGGGTTACCTCGGGGATATAAAGGCGGCGGCGGATAACGTGGGAAGATCGATTGACGACGGTTTTGACCCGGCGCTTTGGGTATTCACCTCTCTTGGAGAAAGCGTTGACGCAGCCTACGAGACTCTTGAACCCTTCAAGTACGTGCTGGTCATGCAGGACCAGCTGCTCAAGGCGGGCTACGACGTCGAGATACCCGAGGAATACCACGGCCTTAACTATTTCAACATAGTGCCGACGGATGAAGAGGGGAGACAGAGGTTCAGACAGCTCGGGCAGCTTTTCCCGAGAGAAGCCATACTTGATTTCACCATTACGGGATCAAAAAAAGACTGCATAGAGAAAATCGAGAAGTTCATAGATGCCGGTGTAAGGAATTTCGTGCTTTTCTACAGATTCAGCCCCGATCCGGATCTGGCGCTTGAAACTTACTCAAAAGAGATAATTCCTTACTTCAAGTAAGTCTACCGCGTCAATCAAGATGGTACTCCGGGGATGGTTCCCAAACGGAAGGAGCGATGTTCAGTCGGAGTACGCATTCAGATGCCTGGGAACAATTTGGGCAGGCTTGTCCCTGATGGGCAAGCGTTGGGTTTGACAAAATCATTGGGGTGTTTGAATCTCGCTTTGATGCTGCAGCTGCAATGACGGGCCAATCATACCGACGACAAGAAACACGAAAAAAACAACTTCCAGAATATGCGTTATTTTTTAATCCGCGGAGACATTCTCATCTAACCCCGGGTCCTCAGCGCTCGCCGGATTTGGAATGGTTCACAAACTCGACTCTGCTGAAGTAAAGAAAATTAAGGCGGTCAGGTTCAAGACCTTTTACGTACGGCTTGATCATGTTCTGCTGAACCGAGTTTAGATAAGGAACTATCGGCACGCCGGTTTCCACAAGGATTCTCTGGGCGCTGTTGTAAAGATCCGTTCTTAGCCCGCGGTCGAGAATCCCGGCCGCCTTCTCCACTAATCGATCGTACTGCGGATCGCACCACCCGGTACGGTTATTCCCGCTTCCGCACTCAAAGAGATTCATGAAATTGTGAGGATCTGGAAAATCCGCCTGCCATCCGGCTCTGAATACTGGCGGAGGATCCGTTCTGAGCGTGCTCAGATAGACGGTCCATTCCTGGTTCACAAGCTTCACCTCGATGCCGAGATGCTCCTTCCACATGCCCTGGAACGCCTCGGCTACAATTCTGTTGTTTCCGGTATCCGGATAAAGAAAAGCGGTCTTCGGAAAATTCTCTCCGCCCGGATAGCCGGCCATCTCAAGAAATTTCCTCGCCTTCTGCGCGTCAAACGAAATGCCAATCCGGGGATTGTGGGCAAGCATGTCAATCGGTATCCATGAAGTCACGGGCTCTCCAGCCCCCTGGAGAAGTCCCGCGAGGCTTTTCCTGTCTATTGAACTCGCGAAAGCTTTTCTCACCAAGGGATTGTCAAACGGGGGCTTCTTTGTATTAAACCCTATGTAGTTGTTTCTGAAAACCACGCTCTGCCTGAAATCCCGAAGCTTCTTAACCCTTGGAATCTCAAGCAGGGGAATTCCCTTGCTGTCAAGAAAATCGAGTTCTCCGCTTTCATAAAGTGCAAGGGTGGATACCGGATTCTCGTTCATTATCATTTTTACCTTCTTGGCGCTTTTGGGTTTCTCTCCCCAGTAGTCCCCGTACTCCTCGATAAGAACTTCCTTATGATGCTTCCATTCTTTTAATCTGTAAGGTCCCAGGGTTACTATGTTTGCGGCTTCCGTCCACCTGGTTCCGTATTTCTCAACAATATCCTTTCTCATCGGAAAAGTGGACATAAAAGTAACCAGACTGAGAAAATAGGCCCGCGGCCTCTCAAGGGTGACAACAAGAGTATGATCATCCGGGGCCTTTACCCCGACTTCGCTGAAATCCTTTATCTCTCCTGAGTTGAACTTTCTGGCGTTTTTTATGTCAAAAAGGAAGTAGGCATAGCTTCCGGCAGTTTCGGGGTTAAGAATCCTTTTCCATGAATAAAGGAAATCCCCGGCTCGAAGCCCCACTCCGTCTGTCCAGAAGACTTCTTTCCTTATTCTGAATGTATAGGTTCTTCCGTCCCCGCTTACCCGCCAGCTTCGCGCGAGAGCGGGCACGGGCTCGTATTTTTCATCAAACGCCGCAAGGCCGTCCATTATGTTCTCTATGATCGTAAAAGATGTGACATCGGTGGCGAGAGACCAGTCAAGCGTGGGAGGCTCGGTGCCGATATTTATGTTAAGCGTGTCCTTGCGGGAAATATCCGCGGCATCCGGGGCCTTGTTTCCGGAACCGCAGGAGATAAAAAGCAGAAAGCAGAGTGCCGAAAGAAGATTTTTCAATGTTTTCGCAGCAATAATTTGAAAACCCCGATACCTGCGGATTGTTTCATAAGAACTGTTTCCAGGCCCAAATAACCAGGCTCGATACCTGACCTGGTGTTATTCGAGAACTTCAAAACGGCCGTCTTCTACTATCCCCACAATCGGTTCGTAAACCGCATCCCCATTGCGGTCAAAATAGAAATCGCCGAAGACAGTGTTCTCGACCCTCACATCGGCCATCGCGTCGCGAATTGCCTGCGGAGAGCTTGAGTCCGAATCGGCGACAGCCTGAGCCAAGATATGAACAGCTCCGTATGACCGCGCGGCGAAGGCGTTGGGTTCCTGTCCGTATTTTCTCCGGTAATTTCTAAGAAAGGCTCGATTCTCCGGCGTGTCGACGGCGGCAAGCCAGTTAGTAAAGGTGATCGCGCCCGCGCCCGCACCCGCAGACTGATCGTTCGCCTTGCTTACATCGGCTATCGTGAGCAGGGTTGCTATCAAGGGAACTTCTATACCCAGTCGGTGCGCCTGAACGAGAACCCCTGTGCGACCGGGAGGCAGGGCGGAGATGAAAACAGCGTCGGGATTTGCGTTCTTTATCGCAGTCAGCTGGTCGGTCAAGTCGGGAACCTGTTCCTCTTGGGGACGGACATAGCTCTGCTCGCTTACAATTGTGACCCCCTGACTGTCAAACGCCCGTTTTAACTGCTCGAAATTGCTTTGGGAAAAAGTGTCGAGAGAATTTGTTATCGTAGCCACCCTGCTGTAGCGAAGATGTTCCTTGGTGACGCTCACTCCCTCAGGCACCAGATGCTCTACTGTAAGCGAAGCACGGAAAGCAAATTCGCTTAAGGCGCTGAGACCGCTTGCGGCTGAGGTGGGACTGAAGCATACGACTTTGTTTTCGTGAGCTATAGGAATAACTTCTCTGGTCGAATTTGAGGTAAAGGGACCGAATACGGCTGCCACGCCGTCCTCTTCAATGACCTTTCGGTACGCCTCCCGGACGCCCTCCACGGTACTCTCCGAATCCTCTGTAACGAATCTGATCTGTTTTCCCCCAAGAAGCGACGATCCGTTAATTTCTCCAAGGGCAAGCTCCATGCCGTTTTTCATCGTAAGACCCGTCGATTCAAGCTCACCCGTGAGAGGAACAACGACGCCGACGAGAATCTCCTCGGCACCGTCGGCACCGTTCTCACCGCAGGAAACAAAACCGAGGACCGCAGCCATAACAGCAAAAAGTAAAAGCGCAGCTGTTTTTTTCACTTTAAAACACCCCGTCTTTTCAATGGTTATTCGCTATCGGAGAGGGCAACCAGAACAGAGTCCTTCTCAACCGTTTCCCCCTCCTTGACCCTTATCTCTTTTATGGTCCCAGAAGCGGATGCCTTAAGCTCGCTTTCCATCTTCATGGCCTCAACCACTACCACGCTGTCTCCCACCTCGACGCTTTCTCCCTGTTTTTTAAGAATTTTCACCACCCTGCTGTGCATAGGCGCCGTTATGTTAAGACTTCCCGGGCCTTCTGTCTGGGAAGCGTCCCTTCCGGAGATGGCCTCGAGCTCGTAGAGATCGCCCTCGTGGAAAACCTGTATTTTCTTCCCTTCCCTGTATATCCCTACGGTAATGCTCTGGTTGTCAACCAGGATTGAATAGACACTTTCGTCTATACGCAGAAATTCTATTTCCTTCTGCTCACCGTCTATACTGAAAAGGCTCAGTCCTTCCTTCTCTTCGAAGTCTACCTTGTAGGTTTTGTTTCCCAGCTTGAAAGTATAAGTCATAACAACGGATTCCCGGATACGCCTGCCCTTCTGGCAAAAAGCTTCCAGCCCGAAGAAGCGGCGGTTTTCCCCTGCACAACCTGGTTTGAGCCGCCGTTTATGGCGACGGCGGCGGCCATGAGTATAGCACCTGGATCGGACTCCTCGGGCACAAGAAGTTCCGGATGCCTTTCTATAAAACCCGTGTCAATCTGCGCCTTGCGGAACTCAGGATCCCGCATCATCCTTATCAGAAATCCAAGGTTGGTCCTGACTCCCAGAACCACGTATTCCCTCAGGGCGGAGAGCATCCTGTCTACCGCGTCCTCCCGGGAATTTCCCCAGACGACAAGCTTTGAGAGCATCGGATCGTAAAAAGACGTTATCTCGCAGCCGCTGTAAACGGACGAGTCGTCTCTCACTCCCGGACCGCTTGGAGCGCGCACGTAGTGAAGGGGGCCGGGCGAGGGCAGAAAATTGGTGGCGGGATCCTCCGCGTAAACCCTGCATTCAAGGGCATGGCCCTGCATTTTTATGGCAGACTGCCTAAAAGGCAGTTTTTCCCCCGAAGCTATCCTTATCATCCATTTCACTATATCGAGTCCCGTAATCATTTCCGTAACCGGGTGCTCGACCTGCACCCTGGTATTCATCTCAAGAAAGTAGAAATTTTCTTGCTGGTCCATTATGAACTCGACCGTTCCGGCCCCGGAATAATCAACCGCCTTCGCTATGCGAAGCGCAACTTCGCACATGTTTTTTCTCGTCTTCTGGCTTATGAATCCCGATGGAGCTTCCTCTATCACCTTCTGGTGGCGTCTTTGTATCGAGCACTCGCGCTCAAAAAGGTGCAGGAGATTTCCGTGCCTGTCTCCGAGAACCTGGACTTCGACGTGCCTCGGGGTCTGAATGAACTTTTCTATGAATACCGAATCGTCTCCGAAAGAGGAAAACGCCTCGCTTCTGGCCATACGAAGGGACGATTCAAACTCCTCTCTGGAATTAACGAGTCTCATTCCCTTTCCGCCCCCGCCTGCAGAAGCCTTTATCATCACCGGGTATCCGATTTTCTTCGCCACTCTTGAGGCTTCAACATCGGATACGGCTCCCTCGGATCCCGGAACAAGGGGCAAGTTCGCATCTCTGGCTATCTTTCTCGCGGTTACCTTGTCCCCCATAAGCCTTATCGCTTCTGGGGAAGGCCCTATGAAAACCACTCCCTCTTTCTCGCACAGCTCGGCGAAGGAATCGTTTTCGGAAAGAAACCCGAACCCCGGATGTATGGCTTCGGCCCCGGATTCCTTGGCGGCCGCAACTATCTTCTCCCCGACCAGGTAGCTCTCAGAGGGTTTCGACGGTCCTATATGATAGGCCTCGTCCGCGAGCATAACGTGAAGAGCGTTCCTGTCGGCATCCGAATAAACCGCCACCGTGGCAACTCCGAGCTCCCGGCACGCCCTGATGATTCTTACCGCTATCTCTCCCCTGTTTGCTATCAGTATTTTTTTAAACATCTTCTCACCCGGCCGATCAGAGGGGAATGTTTCCGTGCTTTTTCGGCGGAAGCGTCTGCCTTTTTCCGTTAAGCATCTCAAGCGCCGCTATCACTCTCGGTCTCGTGTCCTCGGGTTTTATGACCTCGTCTATATAACCCAGGCTCGCGGCGCGGTAAGGATTCGCGAAATTCTTCTTGTACTCCTCAATGAGTCTGATTCTCTCCGTGTCCGGGTCGTCCGCGGCGGCTATCTCCCCCCGGGAGATTATGTTCACGGCCCCGTCAGGCCCCATGACCGCGATTTCCGCGGTGGGATAGGCAAGGTTCACGTCTCCTCTTATATGTTTTGAGGACATGACGTCGTAAGCGCCTCCGTAGGCTTTTCTGGTTATCACGGTAATCCTCGGAACCGTCGCCTCGCAGTATGCGTAAAGCAGTTTCGCGCCGTGACGTATGATTCCTCCCCATTCCTGCGAGGTTCCCGGGAGAAAACCCGGCACGTCTACAAAGGTAAGCAGAGGGATATTGAAGGCGTCGCAGAACCTTGCGAACCTGGCAGCCTTGACCGAAGCGTCTATATCAAGACATCCCGCAAGCACTTTGGGCTGATTTCCAACCACGCCGACCGGCTGTCCGTTCATCCTCGCAAACCCTACCACTATGTTCTTCGCGTAGTGCTCCTGCACCTCGAAAAAATACGAATGATCGACTATAGGCCGAATCACATCCAGTATGTCATAAGGCTTGTTGGGATTATCGGGGATAAGCCCGCGAAGGCTAGTCTCTTTTCTGTCCGGGGGGTCATCGCAGGGGATCACCGGAGGATCCTCCATGTTGTTTGAGGGAAGAAAACCGAGGAGTTCCTTTATTATCTCTATTGAATCGTCGTCATCCTCCGAGGCGAAATGCGCGACGCCGCTTACGGAATTGTGAACCATGGCGCCGCCGAGCTCTTCTGAGGACACCTCTTCATGGGTAACTGTCTTTATCACGTCGGGACCCGTAACGAACATGTAGCTTGTGTTTTTCGACATGATCGTAAAATCGTTCATTACCGGGGAGTAAACCGCTCCCCCGGCGCACGGACCCATGATCGCGGATATCTGAGGTATGACTCCCGAGGAGATCACGTTCCGAAGAAATATCTCTCCGTACGCGCCGAGACTCTTTACCCCTTCCTGGATTCTCGCCCCGCCGGAATCGTTAAGCCCGATGATGGGCGCCCCGGTTGAAAGAGCCAGATCCATTATCTTGCATATCTTGTTTCCCTGTTCAAGACCCAGGGAACCGCCGAAAACCGTAAAGTCCTGAGCGTAGACAAACACCTGGCGTCCTTCAATCTTTCCGTAGCCCGTAACCACGCCGTCGCCGAGAATTCTCCTTTTCTCCATGCCGAAGTCCGTGCAGCCGTGCAGGACAAACTTGTCAAGTTCAACGAAGGTATCCCTGTCAAGAAGTTCGGCTATTCGTTCTCGGGCCGTGTACTTGCCCGAGTCATGCTGCTTTTTGATTCTGGCTTCCCCGCCGCCCAGATTTGCTTCTTTTTCCTTATCTTCAAGAATTCTGACTTTTTCTTTCATCGGATGTACTCCAGACCCATTCACAGTTAAAAACGGATCAGTGAATCATAACACGCAGAGGCGCCGTTTCAAGGTTCCGCGGCGCAGAGAGCCTCGAACAGAGCATGGACCCGGACGCGCAGACTCTGCGTGTCGGAGGAGTTTTTTATGAGAAAATCGGCCTGAGCGGCCTTTTCCTCTTCTGGCATCTGGGAGGCCACGCGGCTGCGTATTTCCTCAGGCGACATGCCGTCACGGGAAGCCACCCTGCGCTCCCTCAATTCCTCGGGACACGTAACCACCACAAGACCGTCGATTAATTCATCAAGACCGCCGCTTCCGCGGTCTATAAGCGACGCCTCGACAAACACGATCGGTTCGCCGTCTCGGGCGTATATCTTCTCCTTTATCCGCTCAAGAATCCTTGGATGGGTTATGTCGTTGAGCCGCTTTCGTTCCCCCTCGTCTACAAACACTATTTCGGCAAGAGCCGCGCGGTCAAGCGTCCCGTCCGCGCAGAGAACCTCCCGGCCGAAACAGTCAACGATTTCCGAAAGCGCAGGCTCCCCGGGCCGCACGATTTCCCTCGCCACCTCGTCGGCATCCACTGTGAACGCCCCGAACTCGCGCAACATTCCCGCCACAGTCGATTTGCCCGAACCTATATTTCCTGTAAGCCCGTATATTTTCATCTTCAGGCGCTGCGGGAGTTTATAAAGTCAATCGCCCTCTCCAGGCGCTGCGCTACGGTGTCTTTGCCCAGTATCTCTACAACATCAAAGATCCCGGGACTCTTGGTAGAGCCGGTAAGCGCAACCCTTGCAGGCTGAGCTATTTTCCCGAGCCCGAGGCCCGTTCGCTGCATCACGCGCTCGAAACCCCCGTGAATATTATCATGGGAAAAATCCTCCACCCTGGAGAACTCCTCCGCTAGGAGCCCGAAAATCTCACTGTTTCTCTCCACCAGAAACTTCTCCGCCGCCTTTTCGTCGTACTCGAAATCATCGGTGAAAAAGTAAAGGGACTGATCCACTATTGCGTTAAGAGTCTCTGCGCGCTCCCGCATCTGCGCGACTATTTTACAAAGTCGCTCTGAAGACGGCCGGGGGAAACCCTTTTGGGTGATGAGAGGAACTATTTTCTCCGATATGCTCTCTTCGGGGAGATCTCTTAAGTACTTTCCGTTTAGCCAGAGAAATTTCTTGGGGTCAAACACCGAGGGAGATTTTCCGATGCCTTTCAGGCTGAATTTTTCAACAAGCTCCTGTTTTGCGAATATCTCCTGATCCCCGAAAGACCAGCCGAGCCTCACCAGATAGTTAAGCACCGCTTCTGGGAGATATCCGCGCAGTCGGTACTCCGTAACGGATTCCGCGCCATGGCGCTTTGAGAGTTTTTTCCCGTCCTCACCGAGTATCATAGGAACATGGGCAAGCTTCGGCTTTGAGAAGCCGAGCGCCTCGGCTATCAGTATCTGTCTCGGGGCGTTTATTATGTGGTCATCGCCTCTTATGACGTGAGATATATCCATCTGCGCGTCATCAACCGCCGCGGCGAAGTTATAGGTCGGAAATCCGTCGGCTTTCAGTATCACGAAGTCTTCTATTTCAGAAGAGTCAAAAACTATCCCGCCGCGGACAAGGTCATCAACGGAAATCTTCTCTCCCGGAGTTACGGAAAACCTTACCACGTAAGGTTTCCCGGGAGCCGCACCGATATGCGACCACTCTTTTCTGTACCTGAAAACCTCTCCTTTATCCCGGGCTTCTTCCCTTCTCCTCCCGAGCTCTTCGGCAGTAACGTAGCACCTGTACGCCTTGTCCTCGTCAATGAGCCGCTCGGCAAGCCGGGCGTAATCGGCAAGGCGCTCTGACTGCCGGATGATTTCCCCATGCCACTCAAGGCCGAGCCACTTAAGCGATTCAATGATCTGCCGCTCGAATTTCTCCTCTGAGCGTGCCCGGTCGGTATCCTCGATTCTGAGCAGGAAATCTCCTCCGAGACTCGCGGAGAAAAGCCAGTTGAAAATGGCTGTGCGCGCTGCTCCAACATGAAGAGCGCCCGTGGGACTGGGGGCAAATCTTGTCACGATTTTCATGGAGACTATTCTACACGCCGAAGCGTCAAAAAAAGAAATGCTGCCATTCCCTCAGCCGTTAGATCAGCTGGTAGAGCAACTGCCTTTTAAGGGTCACAGGTTCGAATCCTGTACGGCTCAATTCTTGCCGTCCCCGTCGTCTAGTCAGGCCTAAAACATCGGCCTTTCACGCCGGTAACAGGGGTTCAAATCCCCTCGGGGACGCCAGAATAATTCCCATATAGTCCCGCGGAGAAACCACACAGAGTTAAGATCTGCATTGCCGGGGCTTTTGCTCCGCAGAATGAAAGCCTGTTTTTAAGCTACCACCGCACATCAAGCCTTACTCCGACTCCATGCTCAGTATCTGTCTGTTCGCTTTCCCTTCTGGTCGCGTTTACGTCAACCGACACATCCTCGCTTAACGTAGATACCCTCCACCCCAATGCATAGTCCCTTCCCTCTTCCCACTGCCCGTAATCCACATACGGAGACTGCCTCATGCCTTCACCCGTAAATCCATACTCCGCTTCCGCGCTTAATCTGCTTGCATACGATGATATCTCGGTTTCCTCAAATCCTCCGTCATAAAAAAGTGACTCTATCCCTCCTGATTCAGGCTCTCCCCACTGCTGTCTCAGTGCCAAAGATGGTCCATTGCCTCCCATCTCCTTCTCCCACTCAAGTGAAGCTGATATTCCTCTGCTCTCGAACCCTCCGTCCTCATGTGATACAACTCCCCTGCCACCTATATCAAGCGTTAATCCTATATCCGTGTGAGTTAACTTAACTCCTCCGCCAAGCTCTGCTCCGAATCCTCTCTCTGCGTCTCCCCCGTCCCTTCTCATCCCTGCTTCCACTCTTGGTATGAATAACGCATTCTCTCCCAGTCTTGCTTTCCACGTACCTTCCACTCCCGCCCTTATCCTGCTTACGCTTACATCGTCTATAAGATCTTCTGATTCACTCCTTGCCCAGAGCACATCAGACACAAGCGCAAGCCCGAGTCTTTCTCTTTTTACTATATCTCCCCTTATCCCCCCGGATGCCATCTTCCACCCTATGTCCGTACTCCATCTGCTACTTCCTTCCGTCTTCACTCTCATCTCCCCCACTCCCGCTCCCGCTGCTCCCCACACTGAGAGATTATCCGTTATCCTGCCCCCGGCGTAAGGAACCGCTGCGGTAAGATAGCTCTCCACTTCATTGCTTCCGTACTCCCCATCTCCATTGGCTCTTATTATCATTATCCCCAAAAGGAAACTCTCCCCCTCCCAGTCAACTCCTCCCATTCCCATTGTTATCTCTCCATCTCCTGTGAAACTTGCGTTGTTTCCTGAAAAACTGCTTCTTTGTGCATTTGCCCAGAACACTGCAGAGTCTCTTCTTCCAACTTCAAACAAACTTCCAAGCAGTACATCTTCTACTTCTGTGCTTCTTTGCTCCTGTTCTTCCCATATACCTTCAGATCTTTTCTTAACGGGATACCCTCCCGCTATCTCTACTCCTCCTTCTCTTCCGCCTTCCATCCTTGTGCTCACCGCTTCAACCACTCTCTCCGCAACTGTTCTGCCGAACCTGCCAAGCCACTGTCCCGCTCCCCTTATCATCTCTGTGTCTTCCACATCAACCTCTACTTCGGGCATAGGCTCAAGAGCTGCGTACATACTGTCTTCTGAGGTTACTTCATGCTCTATTTTTGTACTGCCATGCTCATACCCTGTCAGAGTTACTCTTTGTTCTTCATTCCAGTTCTTCTCTGTGAAAACCAGTACTTCACTTGCTTTCACTACATTACTGTTGTTTGGAACTGGTTTGATTCTTACTTCAGAGATTGGCTCTGAGGTAAGCGCAACACCGTAACTCACGCTGCCTCCCACGTGGGCCTTTACCGATACTTCAGATACCTTTACACCCGCTTGGTCGTTATCTCTTACTTCTAAAGATACGCTGCTTGCCTCACCCACTTCATACCCTGTGCCTGAGAGTACTGTTACCGTTACTTCTCCGTCCTGTTCATCTATGCTGTCGTCTGTTGTTGCTGCTTCATAGACTGCTTCTTTATCCCCTGCCTTTATCGTTACCGTTCTCTCTCCTGTTTCCGTGTACTCTCCTGTCTGCTCTACTGTTATTTTTACCTGTGTATCTTGGGTTACGGATGTTTCAGTTCTTATGGTGAATACAAGGGTCTCTCCTTCATCTACACCTTCCCCTCCGCTTATGTTTATTACCGGTACTGGCGCTGAGGAGGGAGAAGAACCGCCACCTCCTCCACCCGAAGAGGGAGTTGTTGGTGTATCGTCATTGTCAATGATGGTCAGCGTGTGGATGGTTGTGCTGCCAAGGTCGTAGTCGGCGTTGTCTGTGAGCGTCAGGATTACCGTCTCGTTATTCTCGTCCATGTTGTCGTCGATGATGACCACCGGGATGTTCACGCTGGCCGCGTTGGCGGGGACCGATACCGAGCCCGAGCTCTGGATGGTATAATCGCTGCCCGCTGTCGCGCTGCCGGTAACAGTGTAACTAAGCGTGAGTCCGCCTGAAGGCGCCGCCGGATTTAGATTCACCCTTATATTGGACGTGCCGGCACTCTCATTGAAACTCGATGAGTTTGAGGCAAACTGCACAACCGGTGTCGTGGGTGGCGTCGTGCCGGTATCGTCGTTGAGAATCGTGTAGGTCGCCGAGCCGTCCGTAGAGGAGATGAGCACCCCTTGCGGCGGATCCCGGAGTTCGACCACTATGGTCTCGTTCGACTCAACGTCGGTGTCGCCCCGGATCAGCAGCCTCACCTGGCTTTGCGTCTTAGTGGCACTGATGGTGTAGTCGTGACACCCGTTTGTCAGCGAAAGTGGGTCGTCGTTACCGAAGTTCACTAACTGGTAGTCCGCCGTAGCGCCGCGGGTAGCCGTGCTGCTCGCCCCAAGACATGCCTTGAACTCCGTGGTCTGGCTGCGCGACTCGCTCAGGGTGATGGTCACCGTGGCGTAAGCGCTGCCCGAGTTACCTTCGTTCGCGGAGGTGGGGGAGATACTGACCGAGAGGGTCGGGGTAGCAGGCGGGTCGTCATTGTCAGCTATGGTCAGCGTGTGTACAGTCGTAGAGCCCAGCGTATACCCCGTGCCGGGGGTGAGCGTCAGCACCACCGTCTCGTCATCATCGTCCACACTGTCGTCATTAATTACTACCGGAATCATTGCCGTGGTATCTCCAACAGAGACCGACAGCGTGCCCGAGCTCTGGATGGTGAAGTCATTTCCGCTGCCCGCTGTCGCAGTGCCGGTGACATTGTAGGTCAGCGTCAGCCCGCCCACTGGGGCAGCCGGGTTGAGGTTCACCATCACATTGGACGTCCCCGCACTCTCCGCCGGGTTCGAGGATGCGGCGGCGAACTGCACCACCGGGGCAGCAGGCGGGTCGTTGATGGTGAACTGCCCGAAGCTGTCCGTAGTCGTCGCCGTGGTGCCGGTTGCGGTCACCGAGCCGAGACCGATATCAACCGTCTCGCCGCCGCTCTCCGTCGTACCGTCCGAGCGCGCCGTAAGCGTTATGGTGACGCTGGTCGCGGACTGGCCTGTGTTCGGCCCGGTGAAGGTCACCGTTGCCGTGCCACTGTTCATGCTGGCGCAGGTGACGCCTGTTGTGCTCGCGCAGGCAAGCGTGTAGTCGCCGCTTGTGCCCCGCGTCGCCTGGCCCGCGAAGCTCAGCGGGATCGCCAGCTTCTCGCCGTTGTAGAGGCCGCGACCGATGGCGACCGTGAAGGTCTTGGTCGCCCCCTCGTTCACCGCGTCCGTGTTGCCCGTCAGGGTAACCGAGGTCGCGTCGTTATCGTTTACCGTGATAGAGGCTGAGGACGGGCTGCCCACGGTGTAGTCGGTGCCGTTGGTCACCGTCACCTTCACCGGACCGTTCGGCTCGTCCGCCGAGTCGCCCACCGTCGCCACAGTGAAGTCCGCCGTTGTGCTCCCAGAGGTGATGGTGACGGTCTTGCCGGTGCCCTCGTTGGCCGAGGACACGAAATCCGAGTTCGGCGCGTCCTCCACCGTCAGCTTCACCGCGAGGTTTGAGGACGGCGCCGTGTCCGCCGTCACTGTAAACACCGCGTTGCCGCCCTCCGTTATCGCCGCGTTTGACTTCGGCGCAATGGTGATGACAGGGAGCGTAGGCGCCGCCGACACCACGATGTCAAAGGTGTCGCTGACACTGCCGCCATTGCTGTCATCGGCAGTAACCTTCACAGAGACCGTTTCGGTAGACTGCGGCGTGCCCGAGAAGGTCCGGTTGTTCGGGGCGAAAGTCAGCCAGGTCGGAAGCGCACTGCCGTCTGATTTAAGCGCACTGTAGGTAAGGGAATCGTTATCCGCGTCGTTGAAGGTACTGGTCGGGAACTGGTAGCTGAACATCGTGCCCACCGTCGCCGTCTGGTCCGGGATCGCATTGGCCACCGTCGGGACGTTGTTAACCGCGGTCACCGTGACCGACACCGAGGGGATGGTCGTGCTCGTCGGGTAGTTCGCCGTGGGACCGGTCACCCGGTGGCTGATCGTGGACGAACCGTCGTCCTTGCCGGTGACCGTCACCGTCTTGTCGGTGTCCCAGTTACTGTTATTGAAGCTGAACGGGCCGTTCACCGTGGCCTTCGACGTCATGCTTGATGTCGCCGTGATCGTCACCGTGCCGCCGGGTTGGCTCTTTAACCTCAACATGTAGGTTCCGGTATCGTCGTTCTCCGCCACCGACAGACTCACCTCGGACACGATCACGCCGTGGCCGGCGTCGGCGGTGGTAACCGTGACGTCGCTGATCGCGATCCCGTGGTAGGGGTTGCTGGTGTTCGTGACCGTTGCCGCGTGGGTGAGGGTGACCGTCTCGTTCGCCGCATCGCCGTCGTTAAGCGCCCTTACAGTGACCGTCTGCGTGGTGCCCCAGTTGCCCGCATTGCCGTGGGTGAATGTCAGCGTGTTCTGGTTGCCCGCCATGCCGGAATCCGTGTCCACTTCAACCGCGGTGGCGTCACCGTTGCTCACCGTGATCGTCACGTCGGCGCCCGGATCTGTGTCCAACTTCATAGTATAGGTCTTCTTAATCGTGCTTGAAGTCCCAAGTTCCGTCAGGGCCAGCGTAGTCTCCGAAACCGTCACGCCGTCGGTGGCGGCACAATCGGCATGGGTGGAAGAGCGGAAATAGATCGTAATGGTGCTGGCATTGAATGCTGTCAGCGTTATCGTTCCGTCTGCCGAAATATTCTGCACTCGGAGGGTTGTGCTATACGTCCCGCTTAGCCCGGTTAGCCTGATAATATTATTCTGGGTTCTTTCAGTTCCGTCGGAATTCAGGGCCTTCCAATCGGTTCCCCTGGTACCAGCTGAGTTACTACCTACACTGTAATTAACAATTGAAAATGGGGCCGTCCCACTGATAGCCAGATCCTTTGTCTCGCCCTGGCAGACGAAGTTGGGGGTGACGGTTGCCGGCGAAACCTGGGCCTGGGCCTCACCCGTGAAACCGGCGAGAACGGGTATTGAGAGCAGGACCGAAAACAATCCGCGCCGCAGACGGCAGGCGTAAGGACGGACACCCACTCTCGAGAACAAACAAAGAAATAAATGCTGTAACCAGGAAGCAAAACACCTGAGGATATGCGGACAGGATGGGTCAGAAGAGCGGGACGGCGGTAAACGGTCTTCCCATGCGCCTACCCCCCCCCAATTTTCTGCCTGGGGAAATCAAGGATGGCTCATTAACTGGCTGAAAACCTCTTTGAGATTCCTTGCTGTTCATGATTTCACCCCCCCCCCTCTCTCGCGTGAATCTTAAGGAAAAATCTCGGTAAACTGCGGATTCTAGCTTGCTATTCTACATCAGAAAAAAACGGTTTGCAAATTTCCCGGTACGTGTACACTGGCACGTTGCAAGCCGGAATCTCTCCATTCGGACAGATAAACCCAGCGTTAAACCCCGCAGAATCCCATTCAGCGGGCATATAGATAGCTATCCCTTGCCCTGTATGGACATACTCAGTTAAGCAACTGCCTCACAGCGGTTCTGGAGTACGCTCCGGCAGACTGTATAATAAGCTCCATGAGAATATGTTCGCTTCTTCCGAGTTCAACTGAGATAGTGTTTGCCCTCGGGCTTGAGGATGATCTGGTTGCTGTAACCCACGAATGCGACTATCCGCCCGGTGTTCGCGGAAAACCCGTGGTCGTAAACAGCGTTCTCGAAGGGAAGGAAAAACCCTCAAGTGCTCAAATAGACGAAGTTATAAGCAGAAGCCGCGCCGAGGGAAAAAGCGTATACCTGATAGACTCAGAGCGCCTCAGGGAGATAAAGCCGGACCTTATCATAACCCAGGGGCTTTGCGATGTATGCGCCGTGGCGGAAAACGAGGTGACGGAGGTATGCGAAGTTCTTGAGAACAGCCCCGAAATAATTTCTCTTGATCCTGCAACCGTAGGGGAAATAATAGACTCTATTCTGCTTCTCGGAGAAATCACCGGAACCGCGGAGAGGGCCACGACCCTGGCAGACAGTCTTAACAGAAGAATCGAGGCTGTCGAGAAGAAACTCCTAAATGAAAGATGCCGCCCCGGGGTCTTCTGCCTTGAGTGGCTTGAGCCTCCTTACGCGGCAGGACACTGGGTGCCGGAGATGGTAAAGATAGCGGGAGGAGAACCGCTGATCTCAAAGGTGGGAGAACCTTCGTTCAAGACAACCTGGGATGAAATACTCGAATCATCGCCTGACTATCTGATCCTGATGCCCTGCGGATTCGACATAGAGGAAACGCTTGACAGAATAGAGGAAGTGACCGGCGGGGTAAGGCAGTGGCACGCTCTGCGCGCAGTAAAAAAAGGTCATTGCTACATAGTGGACGCCAACTCTTACTTCAGCAGATCATCCCCAAGGGTTGTTGACGGAATTGAACTGCTGGCGGGGATAATACACTCCGATATATTCCCGCAACGACCGAAGGATAATTCAGTGCTGAACGTGAAAAATCATTTCTACCTTCAGACCTTTCTCGGCTAAGAGTTCGGAGCCTGAAAAAGGTCCGCTTCAGGCGGGGCAGCATCGGAATCTGAAGAAACTTCCATTCGACATAACAAACAGTCCCATGGTCAAAAACACTGAACTGCCGGGAGTGCAACCCACACATACTCACGCAACGACCGAGGGCAAGCCCGGTTCTAAACGTGAAAAATCATTTCCATCTGCAGGCTTTTTTCGGTTATTGCGGGGCCTGGAAGGGATCCGCATCTCCTGAGGGGGCTGCGGGAGCTGCGGCGCTAGCCTCCTGAGGCGCTCCCTGGGCGGACTGAAAAGGATCCGCATCGCTCTGGGGCTCCTGGGGTTCAGGCGGAGCGGGTGGTTCGGCAGCCTGCTGCCCACCTCCTCCTCCTTCGTTTAACATAAGGACTATCCCTATGATAAGAATTACGATAGCTAACAGCACTAACTCATTGCCTTGTATTGTCATGAGACTATCTATCCTCCTGATACTCTTTATACTACTATGCCAAGCCCACGAACCTGAGTCCGCAAAAACCTTAATCCTACATTTAATGATACTGATTCATGAAACAATATGTCAAGCATCTTTTCAACGCCTCAAACAACATATGACACGCTTGAGCAGGATACAGAACTGCAGATAGCGCTCTCGCAGATTCTCTACGGCTGCGTACCGCACGCAACGGGAGAAGAGTGCGTGATGATTTTCAAGGAAAGCCCGGAAAAAGTCGCCGTGCTTGGTGATATCCGGGGAATATCAACTCGGTTTTTTGAGGTTGAAAAAGAAGAATTTCCCTCAGTCGCCATGGAAATAAGGATAACGACGGGCAAGAACCTGAAACTGAAGTACGAATACTTTTTCCTCACTGAGTCTTCGGAAGAGGTTTTTTTTCTCTCCACCCTAGCAAGACTCGGGGTATTCTCCCTTATTTTTCTCTGCGACGATGCGCATTGCGCGATCACGGCGGAGATGACCCAAGGGGAGATAGAGCCGCTTAAAAGTATCGTTACCGCGCACACGCAGGCTGGTTGACAAAATCAGGGCTTTAAACTATTATTGCGCTAACCCCTTTGGAGAGAAAATCCGAGTTGAACTATGCCAAGATAATAGGAACCGGTTCTTCGGTTCCCGAGGCCGTACTTTCCAATTCAGATCTGGAGAAGATGGTCGATACTTCCGATGAGTGGATAACATCCAGAACTGGCATAAAGGAACGGAGAATCGCGGATAAAAACACTGCCGCCTCCGATGTTGCCTATGGAGCCGCCGAAAAAGCGCTGAGGGCGGCCGGCGTAAGCCCGCAGCAGCTCGACGTGATCATAGTCGGAACCATAACCCCGGATTTCATCTTTCCCTCAACCGGCTGCATTCTCCAGAGCCGCCTCGGAGCGAAAAAAGCTTATGCATTCGATCTCATGGCCGGCTGCTCGGGCTTTCTCTACGCACTTCACGTCGCCGAGGGAATAATAAAGTCGGGCGGCGCGGAGAAAATTCTCGCCATAGGAGTGGACGTTCTCTCGAAAGTCACCGACTTTGAGGATCGCTCAACCTGCATACTTTTCGGTGACGGGGCGGGCGCGGCGGTTCTCACCGCTTCGGACGAACCTGGAATTCTCTCCTCCATCCTCAGTTCGGACGGAAACGACTGGGACCTTCTCTATGTCCCGGCGGGAGGCTCGAGAACGCCGATTGACGAGGAAGTGCTAAAGAGCAGAGAGCAGTACATAAAAATGAAAGGAAACGACGTTTTCAAAGTCGCGGTCAAGAGCATGGAGTCTGTAACCGTGGACGCCATCGCCAAGGCAAACGTCTCTCCCAAGGACATTGATCTCTTCGTCCCGCACCAGGCGAACTACAGAATTCTTGAAGCCGTTAGAAAAAGGCTTGACTTCCCGGAGGAAAAAGTGTTCGCGAACCTCGACAAATACGGGAATACCTCAGGGGCATCCATTCCGCTAGCCCTTGACGAGGCGGTTCGCCAGGGAAATGTTGGAGAAGGAAGCCTTGTGCTGTTCGCGGCTTTCGGAGCCGGTTTTACCTGGGGCGCTTCGGTGGTAAAATTCTGATCTCCCTCCATGGGGCCGCATCGGGCTGAAGTGTGCGGCCTGTTTTCTTCGCGGAAAAACGCACAACATGACTCTTTCCTCCATCCCAGAACTTGCAAACATCGTCCTGCCGGCGTTTCTTGTAATCGCTGCCGGGTTTCTCTTCAGCAGAACGAAAAAAATAGACATATCCTCGATCAACGATCTCGTGGTTTACGTGACCACGCCGTGTCTGATAATCTCGTCTCTCTCGGATTTCACGATGAACCCGTCTGTGACGGCGAAGCTGTTTCTCTCGATATCGGCGGTCGTTTTCTCTACCATAATAATCGGCGGGGCGCTCACGAAAGCGCTTCGGCTTGACTCGAGGGTATATCTTCCCCCAGTGGTTTTTGCGAACACGGGAAACCTGGGTCTGCCCCTTTGTCTTTTCGCATTCGGACAGTACGGGTTCAACATCGCGATACTCTGCGTAGTTTCGACCATGCTGCTTCACTACACGGTGGGAATCCTGATTCTCGGCTCCGAGAGGAATCATTTGCGCGAGATATTCAGGCTTCCCCTTATATATGCCACCGTAGCCGGAATAATCATAAATTCGGTCGGCATTCAGATCCCTGTGGTTATCGAGAGGCCCGTAGCCCTTCTCGGGGATATCACCATACCCGCCATGCTCTTCTCCCTCGGATACAAACTCTCCGAGATGAAGATTTCAAGACTCTGGCTTTCCTTTTTCTTCGGCTCCGCCAGAATATTTCTCGGCGTAATTCTCGGAGCGCTGTTTGTAAACATATTCGGTCTTAAGGGAGTGGAGGCGAAAGTGGTTATCCTTGAGTGCGCAATGCCTCCCGCGGTTTTTAACTTCGTGCTCGCGGAGAAATACGGCACGGACTCCGGGACGGTCGCGTCAATCATAGTGGCCGGAACGGCGGTTTCACTTCTGGTTCTTCCTTTCGTTATTTCGTATCTGGTAAATTACTGAGAAATCAGCGGGTGATGTCTCTCAGGGTAAGCCCCTCGTCTCTCAGGTAAGGCATGAGGCCTTTTTTGGTGATCGTTCTAAGCGCGCGGGCGGAAATCCTTACCCTCACGTACCTGTCTAGCTCGGGAACGTAGATTCTCTTCCAGTGCAGGTTCGGATTCTGGCGTCTTTTAACGTGGTTGTTCGCGTGGGAGACATTGTTTCCGAAAAGGGGCTTTTTTCCTGTTATAGCGCAACGACGTGCCATGGGTATATCCTCTGACTACTTGGTCTCCTTAAAGACGACATGCTTTCTTATCACCGGGTCGTACTTTTTCAGTTCAAGGCGGTCCGGAGTATTCATCTTGTTTTTCTTCGTGTAATAGATGTAAGGACTCTCGGTGCTTTTCATCTTGACAAGTACTCTGTTTAACGACTTTCCCATTGCAACCCCCGAAAAAGTGAATGGTTATTATCCACGAAAAAAAACTGTTTTCAAGAAAAAATTTTAAATTTGTTTGGGAATCAGTGGTCGCAGCAGTATTTCCTGCAAAGCCTGAAATTGCGCAGGTGGCCGGAAATCATGATAAAAGCGCCGATAAGAGTAAGAATCGATTCTACGTAGCCCGTAGCGGCGAAAGCTCCGACTAGGAGAAAATAGAGTCCCACGCCCCCCAGCATGATCACGCTGAAATCCTTATGGCGTCTGCAGCCGAGAAACATGGCGATCACGCTTGCTGGAATGACCAGAAAAAGCATCATCTCGTGAAAAATCTCTTCGAACACAAATGTCGAACCCACGACCGGGAACAGTATGAGAGCTACCGGCGTAAAAAAACAGTGGATGGCGCAGATGCCCGCAAGGGATATCGAAGTGTAATCGGTGAGTCTCTGAATTCTTATCTGGTTCATCGTATTGTTAAGCCGCCTCCGCACACTTAACGCACTGGCCGAAAAGCTGTACGAAATGATCCTTTACCCGAAACCCCTGCTCTCTTACCGAAGCGTAATCAAAACTCTCCACCGGACACTCGGGAAAATCGAAAACCCCCTTGCACTCAACGCACACCATATGATGAACATGCTCGCCATGGGAGAACGCGTAACCGCGACTGCCGTCGGGAAAATGAAGGCGCTTCACGATGCCCAGATCCTCGAACATCTCAAGGGTCCTGTAGATGGTGGCAAGCCCCGTCGTGCCGAGCATATTCTTCACCCCGTCGTGTATTTCACCGACCGAAAGCGATTTTCCGCTCGTGTGAAGAACATGAACGACGGCCAGGCGCTGGGCGGTGGACTTGAGTCCATTTTCCCGCAGAATCTCCCTTGCATACGATTCCTGAGCACATTCAAAATCTTTTGTCATGAGAATTATCAAATGAGAATAATTTTCAATTAATCCTTATTCTAATCAGTTGTTGGGAGTCGTCAAGGGAAAAAACCGAAACTGAAAAGACACAAACCCGGAGCAGAAAGAACGTTTTTCGGGGACGGTACCAAGTGATTACTTGGCTATAACACCGCCGTCGACTGAAAGCATTGAGCCCGTGTTGAACATGACCTTGTCATCGCAGAGAAACAGAACCGCTTCAGCTATTTCGTAGGGGTCGGCCAGCCGCCCCATGGGGTGAAGAGACTCCATGAAAGCCTGGGCCGCCTCGGCATCTTCTGCTCTCTCAAGATAGGAGTCAAACATCGGAGTCCAGACCCCGCCGGGACAGACAGCGTTTATCCTGAGTCCCTTGTCCGCGTACTCAAGGGCCATGCTTCTTGTTAACTGAACAAGGGCCCCCTTAGAGGCCGAGTAGGCCGAAAGTCCCGCGAAACCCTTTAACCCGACAACAGAAGAGTTGTTGACGATAAAGCCCCTGCCCGCAGAGATCATGTGAGGAATAGCGTATTTGCACATCATGAATGCTCCCTTCACGTTTATATCGAATATCTCCTGGAACCTTGGGGTCTCGACTTCGTGAAGGGGGCAGGAAAAAATTATGCCGGCGTTGTTAAAAAGAATGTCAACCTTTCCGTGCTCGCGAAAAGCGGTCTCCACGGTGGCCGCGCAGTCGCTCTCGACTGAAACGTCACAGACCTTGTATTCTATAGAAAGCCCCTCTTCCTCCGCCCTGTCACACAGTTCTTTCAGCTTCTCTTCCCTTCTTCCGGCAATCAGAACCCTGGCTCCGTTTCGCGCCAGCAAAAGCGCAGTTGCCTCCCCGATTCCGGTTCCCCCTCCTGTAATAATCGCCGAGCGTCCTTTAAATCTCATAGAAGATTCCGCAAAAACATCCTTTGTAGCAGATCAGAAATTACTGGAAAACCGCAAGCAGCACTCCTGCCGCTACGGCCGAACCCACAACCCCGGCCACGTTAGGACCCATGGCATGCATCAGAAGCACGTTCTGGGGATCTTCCCTGGCCCCCATATCCTGAGAGACGCGAGCAGCCATCGGAACCGCCGAAACCCCCGCCGAACCGATCAGGGGATTGACCTTGGTTTCTGAGAGAACATTCATAAGCTTGGCCATTAAAATCCCGGAGGCCGTGCCTATGCAGAAGGCAACGATCCCCAGAAGAAGTATTCCAAGAGTCTCAAGGGAGAGAAACTCGGAGGCCAGAAGCTGCGAGCCGACTCCGAGGCCGAGAAATATCGTAACTATGTTGATAAGCGCGTTTCTCGTCGTATCCGAGAGCCGGTCGACCACCCCGCACTCCCTCATCAGGTTCCCGAAAGCGAAAAATCCTATCAGAGGCGCCGCGGACGGAAGAAAAAGGAGGCAGAGGGTAAGAGCAATCAGCGGAAACATTATTTTTTCTCTTTTCGCCACCGGACGAAGCTGGCTCATCCTTATTTTTCT
Source organism: Candidatus Dadabacteria bacterium (assembly GCA_026705445.1). NCBI lineage: Bacteria > Pseudomonadati > Thermodesulfobacteriota > Candidatus Dadabacteria > Candidatus Dadabacteria bacterium. The sequence goes on along the minus strand of JAPPAR010000011.1, from coordinate 141,000 downwards.
CTCTTCAGGGGACGTGAGAGCTTTCATTATCGGGGGCTGGATTATCGGCACGAGAGCCATGTAGGAATACGCGGCGACCGAGACCGCACCGAGAAGCCTGGGGGAGAGCTGCGAAGAAATGTAAATAGAGGTCGGTCCGTCCGCTGACCCTATTATTCCTATCGACGCCGCGTCTTTTAGGGAAAAATCGATCCCGGGCACGTACTGGGCAAGTACAAGCGCGCCGAGCAATGTCGAGAAAATGCCGAACTGCGCAGCGCCTCCCAGAAGAACTGTCTTCGGGTTGGCCAGAAGCGGGCCGAAATCGGTAAGCGCCCCCACTCCCATGAATATCAGAAGAGGGAAAATACCGGTCTTTATGCCGACATCATACACGTAGTAAAGCACCCCGCCGGGCTCGTTTATCCCCGCAAGCGGAATGTTGGCCAGTATGCACCCGAAAGCTATGGTAACCAGGAGAAGAGGTTCGAATTTCTTCGCAATCCCCAGGTAGAGAAGAAGAAATCCTACCAGGATCATCAGAAACATCCCGAACCCGTTAACCCAGGAAATTGCGTTGCCATGGATAAACCCGTAGATGCCTGTACTGGTAGCCACGTTTTTCAGAAGCTGGGAAAAAGACGCAAGCTCCCCGGTCTGCTCCGCGGCTGCAGTCCCCCCGTTCACCGTTTCACCAAGACAGTCCGGGACACCCGCAAACATCCCGAGGGAAAACGCAAGAACTGCGAAAACAAGTATGAAATTTCTCATGTTCTCAAGAGGGAAGGATGGTCAGAATAAGCTGACCGGCTTCGACGACCTGTCCCTGTTCAACTTCGATGGACACCACTTCCCCGTCGCACGGAGAGGCAACAGGAGTTTCCATCTTCATGGCTTCAAGCATGATCAGCGTCTGATTCTCCTTTATCTTCTCCCCAGTGCCGACCAGCACCCTGTAAATGTTGCCGGGCACGCTCGCCGTAACGGCAACAACATCGGGAGAATCCTCGTCCATCGCGGAGGATGCCTTAGGCGCGGGAGCTTCAGTTACCGAAGCAACCTCCGAGCTTCCTTCCTTCACGGTTACGTTATAGTTCCTCCCGTCAACCGTAATCACGAAGTTCTCCCCGGTGCCGGAAACCTTAGACGCTGTGCTCGTGCCGAGACCGCGTGTCTGCTGAGGCTGCTCTTCAGGCTTGTCTTTTCTTACGTTGACGCTGAAATTCCCCTTGAGGAAGTCAAGGCCCTTGTTTCCGCCCTGGGTCTGAAGCGCTCCGACTATGAATATGTTCTCATCGGTGACGGGAAGTCCTTCTTTTTCGAGAATCTCGGTTGCCTTTGGAATGCCGGGCTCGAGTATGTCGAGCGGGTCGCCTTCAAAGCGGGGCTTGCCCATCTGCTCTTCCGCTATCGCCACGACTTCGGGATCCGGCTCGACTGGCGTGCGTCCGAAGTAGCCGAGCACCATGTTCCCGTAACCGTCGGTGATCTTTTTCCAGGTCCCCTGAGTGACGTTTGCGTAGGCCTGCTGGAAATAGAACTGGGAAACCGGGGTAACCGATGTCCCGAATCCTCCCTTCGCAACACATTCGCTCATAGCCTCGATCACCTGCGGGTAGAGATCGAGGGTGCCCGTGTCTCTCATCATCATGGTGTTTGCGGTAAGCGCTCCGCCGGGCATCGGAGAGAGGAGAACTTCGGAAGAAACCCGAAGAGCTTCAGGAGGAAAATAGTAGCCGGACATGCATTCCTTAAACACGGAATTTGCCTCGAGAACCTTGTTTATGTCCACATCCAAGGTGTATTCCGTCCCCTTAAGGGCGTTCCACATGGATATAAGGTCGGGCTGGGAAGTTCCTCCTGAAACGGGGGCTCTGGCGACGCAGATCCCGTCGCACCCGCCGTTTATGGCGGCCATGTACTGATTGACTCCCTGGGCGGCCGTCTCATGGGTGTGCACCCAGAGGATTACATTTTCTCCTACAAGCTCCCTCGCGGCCTTCAGGGTCTCGTAAATCTTCTGGGGATTCGAGGTTCCCGAAGCGTCCTTGAAGCATATGGAATCATAGGGAAGCCCTGAATCGAGTATTTTTCTCAATCTGTCTATATAAAAGTCTACGTCGTGGGCTCCTTTGCAGCCCGGAGGAAGCTCCATGAGCGTCACAACGGCCTGGTGGTGCAGACCCGCGTTTTTTATGCACTGACCCGAGTACTCAAGATTTCTTACGTCGTTTAAGGCGTCAAAGTTCCTTATGTGAGTTATGCCGTGCTTTTTGAACATCCTCGCGTGAAGATCTATCATGTCCTTGGGCTGCTGGGAGAGGGCAACAACATTGATTCCCCTTGCAAGCGTCTGCAGGTTGGCATCCGGCCCCGCCGCCTCGCGGAAGCGGTCCATCATATCAAAAGCGGATTCCCCGCAGTAAAGAAACAGGCTCTGGAACCTGGCTCCGCCGCCAGCTTCGAAGTGGGTTACTCCGGCTTCCCTGGCGGCTTCGACCGCAGGGATGAAGTCTTCTGTAAGCACCCTCGCACCGAAAACGGACTGAAACCCGTCGCGAAAGGATGTATCCTGAAACAAGATTTTCTTCATAAGTAAGATCCTGAGGCTTTCAAAATCTAGCCGTCGCCGGCATGCTTCGCCCTGTAGGCTGCAACTGCTGCGGCTATGACCGGAATGACGTCCTTTCTGGATTTTTTGGACGCCCCGGAATCCGAGGGCGCACGCGCGTCGCTGTCTTTAAAAAGCTTCGCGGACAGCATAACGCTCAGCATCAGGACAAGGAGGAAAACAAATACTATGGTCATACCAATGACCATGAGTTTTACGCCTTCAAGGATCATAATGGACGAAGAATCTCAAAAACCGTTTAATTTGATGGGTATCAATTATTTACAAGAACTCGTTTATTGTCAATCTGCTGTGAAACCTCGAGTGTCGTACGCACGCCGGGAATTTCTGAGCTTGACCTTCAAATCCTTACGTGTTATTCTGACCCCCCACTATGAAAAGGACTTATCAACCGCACGTAAAAAAGAGGCTCAGAACACACGGCTTCCGCGCAAGACTGAGCACGAGGGGAGGCAGGAGCGTACTCAAGAGAAGAACTGCCAAGGGAAGATACGTTCTCACGGTTGGGAGATGGAAAAAGTAGCGTTCGAGCAAGACAGCTCGTTTCCCGCAAAATTCAAAGTAAAAGCATCCCGCGATTTTCGCAACATACTCTCAGAAGGCACTAAAACCCACTCGAAAAACTTCATACTCTACGCAAAGCCCAACTCACTCGGGTTTCCCCGCCTGGGAGTGTCCGTGGGCAAAAAAGCGTCGGCAAGCGCCGTCAGGAGAAACAGGATGAAAAGGGTGCTGAGGGAGGTTTTCAGAAAAAACAAGCCGGAGTTTTGCTCAAATGACGTTGTATTCATAATAAAAAACGACGTGTCGGGCAAGAAATTCTCTGAACTCCGCTCGGAAATAAGGAAACTCGCAGACAGCCTCAAATGAAAGAAAAACTCCCGGTCAAGTTCCTCGTTTTTCTGGTAAAGCTCTACCAGAAGACAGTTTCTCCCCTGCTTCCCTCCACCTGCAGGTTTCACCCCAGCTGCTCGGCGTATTCAATCGAAGCGCTTAGAGAACACGGAGCCGTGGCGGGAACCTGGATGACCATAAGGAGAATACTGCGATGTCATCCCCTGAGCGCCGGGGGATACGATCCCGTAGCAAAGAAAAGTGATGAGGGTAAGAAGTGAATCGGTTTCGGGAAAGCGCGTTCATTTATTGCAGGACAGGATATGACGCTGGCCAGGCAAACAGGGGTCCGGACAGTTGCAGAATTTCAGAGGCCCAGCCCGAATCCGGGTGACCACGTGTAGCCGAGGTGGACTGCCCACTCGGAAACTTCGAATTCTAAACCGACCACCGACGGGACGAGTTCCGTTCCGCTTGGGCTTTCGTGGCTTAAGTCATATCTTGAATAGGTCGTCCTCAGGTCAAGCCGGCTCTTTTCGTTGCCGATTTCTATACCGCCACCGAAAACCCATGGCGTCACGGAAAAATCCCTGCGGGCCTTGGAATCAATAAACGTCTGACCGTCCGACAGCACACCTGTGGCAGTGGTTTCAATCTCTACGTCAAGACGCCTCACTCCGGCGAGCGCATAGACCGAACCGCCCAAAAAACCCGCTTCCCCGGAAGAGTAACCGAGTTTGACGCTGAATCCCGCATCGCGGTTCTTGTTGAGGGACCAGTTGCCGGGAAACACGTCGCTGTCGGGGTTTCCAGGAGTCGTGGTGCCCTCTATTGAACCCTTTATTGGACTGTCAGGCCTGAGAGCCAAGTCGATTTCCCCTGAAAAATAAAGGCCGCCTGAGAGGTTCCAGCGATGCCCCAAAACGGCCTTGAAGGAACTTATCACCCCCTGGCCGGAATCGCCATCCCGGTTTGTCACGGATGCGGCATCGGGAGGGTTGAGGGTTATTGATTTCCCGTAGTCCACGTCGGCGTACTCAACGCCGACCGCCCCTCCAAAGTAAAAACCCTGGGCCAAGGCCGGATCTGCCGGTAAGCGGAACAAGGCGAAAAACAGTAGAAAAACCGTGAACACGGCCCATTTTATACTATCTGAAGACGTTATACCTGAGAGCATGGAATTTCCCTGTCCCATAGTATAACAACAGCGGAGTCGACCTTCAATCGATGACAGAATCCGCAACGCCGCGGGGAGGGCGGTGAAAATCAGATTTTCGGGATTCACGAAAAGCGGGATAAAAACTGTCTGTTGCTATCGGAGCTTATCGTGTATCATTGCTTCCATAATTTTTTACTCTTTGGTTTCCTGCTACATGCCAGAACCACGCACAGAAAACGGGAGCAGTCTCACAGGTGCCTCGCGAAAATCACGATAGCGCCCCACATCCTCAATAAAGCTCTAAGAAACGACACATGAACAGCGACATCAAGAGAAACTACATTCTATTTCTGGTACTATCGGTATTGGTAATCGTCGCCTACTCGGCGTTTTTCGCGAAAGCCCCCGAGGAAAAGCAGCCCGCAAAAACAGATCGGCCCGCATCGGCTCCCGCCACTGCAGGGGATCTTTCCGGAGAAACAGGCTCCCCGCAGGAACTTTCCGCGGAATTTGAACCGATAAAATCTTCCTACGCTTCCAAGATCATAAAAGTCAGATCCGACCTTTATGTTGCCGAGATAGATACCCTCGGAGGAAAAATTGCCGGCTGGGAGCTTCTGGAATATAACAAGACGGTCAATACGGACTCGGTACCTGTCGCGGTAATAGATGAAGAGAAAAAATCGTTTGACACCGTACTTAGAGTCAGAAACAAAAAAATGCCGGAACTTATCCCGTTTTCCTACAAGGGAGGCACGGATTTGGTAGTGGGTCCCGAGGGGCTTGACGTCAATCTGGTCTGGAGAAAACCCGATGGGCTTGCGGTACGTAAAACCATCTCCTTTTACCCCGGGAAATACTTTATCAGGGAGAACCTCGAAATACTCAACGGAACGCGTGGACAGATAAGCCAGAAAGTCTACGTCGGCTGGGAAAATACGGTATACGAGAGCGGTTCAAGCAGTCTCTACGAGTTTATCTCAATGGTCGGCGGCGAGGTCAAGCGGACAAAGAAACCCTTTAAGGAAACCAAGGCGTACAATGGAGAAACGAACTGGCTCGGTTTCGGCGACAAGTACTTTCTCAGCGCATTTCTGCCGGAAATAGGGGGAGACCGGGGAGTCTATCTGCAGCCCCTTGATGAGAAAGGTCTTGCCGGGGCAAGTTTTTCCTATCCGGAGCAGAAAATAGCATCTGGGAAAAGCTACAAGGTCGGGTGGAAATCGTATTTCGGTCCGAAAAATGAACCGGACCTCAAGGAAGCCGGGTACAACCTTGAGAAATCTATTGACTACGGCTATGCGGGAGTGCTTACCAAGATCGCCGTCGTGCTGCTTAAGTTCGTCAACGACTTTTTCAGCAACTACGGAATCTCCATAATAGTGCTTACGATTGCTCTCAGGGTGATATTCTTCCCCCTTACCGTGAAAAGCATGAAATCCATGAAAGCCATACAGAACAAAATGAAGAGTCTGAAACCTGAAATCGACGCTCTCAAGGAAAAATACAAGGACGACAAATCGACACAGCAAGCAGAAATGATGAAGCTTTACACAAGCAACAACATAAACCCGCTCAGCAGCCTCGGAGGATGCCTTCCGCTGCTCATACAGCTTCCCGTTTTCATAGCTCTTTATTTCGCGCTTTTGTATTCGATAGATCTAAGACACAGCTCGTTTCTCTGGGTAAACGATCTCTCCCAGCCCGAACATCTGTTTGACGTGATGGGGATACCTTTTCGGGTGCTGCCCCTTTTGATGGGTGTCTCGTGGTTTTTCTCGCAGAGACTCACACCCATGAGTGCTCCGGGAAGCGAGACGATGGAACTGCAGATGAAGCTCATGCAGTTTATGCCTATAATTTTTACCGTAATGTTCTGGGGTCTGCCTTCCGGTCTTATACTTTACTGGACCGTAAGTAACATTCTCTCCGTCGGTCAGCAACTATACATCAATCGACAGGTCCCGGATCCGGAAGGAGGATAACAATAAAACAATGGCCATCGCAATAGAAAAAGAAGGGAAAACAATTTCCGAAGCCGTAGTGAACGCCTGCGAGGAACTCGGAGTCTCAAAAGACGAAGTGGAAATCGAAGTTATAAGAGAAGACTCCAAGGGGGTTCTGGGCATAGGAAGCAAAAACGCCATAGTGAGGGTGGAAATAAAAACTGGCGGATTGAGCGAAAAGGCGTTTCGGGCAAAAAAAACTCTTGAGACCCTCCTGGGTTTTCTGTTTCCAGCCCCGCAGAGCGTAAAGGCCGAAGAGACTGAAAACAGGATAATACTCGAAGTCTGGCCCGTTAAAGACAAGAAATTCCTCATAGGAAGAAACGGGGAAGTAATAAAGTCCCTTGAGTACATAGTGGGAAAAATAGCTTCGAGAAACAGCAACGAGGGGAAAAACAAGAGAGTCGCCATAAACATCGGCGGGCACGACGGAAAGAAAAAGGATACCGATGTGCCGAGAAAAGTTGCGGAGACCGTGCAGAAAGTAAAAGAAAGCGGAAATTCTCACTCAATCGAGCGGCTTTCATCCTACGAAAGGAAAATGGCCTACATAGAACTCAAGAAGCAAGAGGACATAAAATACGAGACGGTTCCAAGCAAGGGTAACTCGAAAAAAATCGTCGTTAGCCCTCAGGCCTGAGTTCAGGAATCCCGAAGCGTTTTGAAAAAATCCTCAAGAATGCGGGCACACCGCTCACCGCAGACTCCCCCCGAGAATTCCACGCGGTGATTGAGTTCCCCTCCCGCACCGATTCCGAAGTTGCTTACAAGCGCCCCGCCCTTGGGATCGGGAGCGCCGAACACGACCCTGTCTATTCTCGCGTTGATTATGGCTCCCATGCACATGGCGCAGGGCTCAAGGGTAACGTAGATAGAAGTGCCGGAAAGTCTCCAGTTTCCGATAACTTCGCACGCACGGCGTATAGCCAGAATTTCGGCGTGGGCGGTAGCGTCCGAAGCTGATTCCCTCAGGTTGTGGGCGGCTGAAATTACGGTGCCTCCCCCATCAACTATGACCGCCCCTACCGGAACCTCACCTTCTGAAGCGGCCCGCTCGGCCTCCCCGATAGCCAAGGCCATAATGATTTCATCGGACTGCCCCGTCACGGATAAAAGGAAAATCTAATCTACTTTCTGGCGCTGAACTTGAGGCCCGTCTCGTTTCTGTCCCAGGTATTCTCGGTGATTTCCTTTATCTCGGCGACCTTGACCTTCTGGGTCGCGGTTACCGGGAATCCATCCTCGTAAACCTCTATGAACCTGGGCACCATGGCCACTATTACCCTCTCGGCCATCCATTTGGAGAACTCAATCGGATCAAATTCCTCGCCCGCCTTGAGCGTAACGCAGAGCTTGATCTCGTCATCCGAAACGTTCGGGAGCCTTATACCGACCGCAATGGCTTCCTGAATCGCGGGATATTGCATCGCCTCGTCCCCGACGGCTACCGGATCCACGTTTTCGCCTGAAACCCTGATGCGGCTGAACCTTCCGACAAAATAGTATCTCCCATCGATACCTCTAGCGAAGAGATCGTCCGAATTGAAGAAGCCGTCATCGTCGAAGGCCTCTCTGGTTCTTCTCTCATCCTTGAAATATTCATTCAGGGTCGTATGCGGAACAAGCGGCTTTACGAAAAGAAGCCCCTTGGCGTCGTCGGGAGGAGTAATGTCGTCGGTAGAGTCCCAGAACGGTCTTACCACCGTATCAATGTCTTCGGGATTTCTGAGCTCGACGTAATATCCCTCCATGGGGAAACCGGATGAACCCGGGCGGTGATCCTCGGGATCTTTCCAGAGAACCATGCCCATCTCGGTCGAACCGTATCCGTCTATTACCCTGACTCCGAACCTTTCCTGGAACTCCTTCAAGTTCCTCGGAGCCGGGGAGCCCAGCATTATCCTTATGTTGTGCTTCTGATCCCACTCGCTCTCAGGCGCGGCCCAGAGGTACTCGGCTACCGCTCCCAGCATGTTAACGCATGTAGCGCCGCACCCGGCCGCCCATTTCCAGAAATTGGAAGCTGAGAACCTGGGGAAAAACACGGCAGTCCCACCGGACGCCATGGCGCTGAAAAGGCACATTACCTGCGCGTTGGCGTGACCGAGTGAAAGTATGCTCATGAGCACGTCGTCGCTCCTTATTCCCTGCTGCTGCAGATAAGAACGGACTGTCATGATTACTCCTCCGTGGTCTCTGGCAACCCCTTTCGGCATCCCCGTGGTACCGGACGTGAACATACATCTCTCCATGTCGGCAGTGGTAACGTCCACCCCGGGATTAGTATCGTCATAACTATCAAATTCTGAAAAAGGAAGCGCCTTTATGCCTCCGATTTTTTCAGGTGGATTGTCAACCGTCACGAAAACTGCTTCAAGATGCTCCAGACTGTCGCCGATTTCCTCTATGAAAGGAATGCTCCCCTCGTCGATAATGAGGGCTCTCATGTCCGAGTAGTTGATTACGTAAGCGAGTCTTTCCCCCTTCTCGTCCTTGTTTACCGGAACCTGCACACCGCCGCACTTGTGTATGGCGATAATAGATATCACGTGCTCGGAACAGTTGAGCATGTACATGCCGACCTTGTCCCCTTTATTTATTCCGAACCCTTGGGCAAGACCGTTTGCCACCCTGTTGGCCCACGCGTTGGTTTCCGCATAAGTGTAGCTCTCCACGATGTTTCCGTCTCTGTCTCCGACCTTGAACATTGCCTTGTCGGGAAACATCTCGGCACCCTTCTCAAGATTTGTGGTTATCGGCTGCCAGAGTGAAGTGTCTTCGAATTTACCGAAGGGAAGATCTCCGCTTCCCAGATATACGCCATCGCGCGGTTTGAATAATAATTGCATTTACTGTAACCTCCTGAACAGTCTTATAGCATTTGGAAATGAAAAAAACACCCGGACTATTATAGGTTAATCGGTGTCTCATTGCAAACCCCGTTTTTTTCCGGTTCCTGAAAAAAATCTCTGGCCGACCGCATACGGCCTGAAATCCGCTTCTGATATATGGAATTTTTGAACCTGCTGATTTTTGCCGTGAGTTTCGTTCTTCTGTGGAAGGGGGCCCGCCTTCTCGTTAGAGGCGCTTCCGGGGTTGCTGCGTTCACCGGCATGGGCACCTTTTTTGCGGGACTTATCGTGGTTGCGTTTGGAACGTCCGTTCCCGAATTCATAGTTTCCTTGGTGGCAGTGATAGAGGGTTCAAGCGACATAGCGGTCGGGAATATGGTCGGAAGCAATATCGCCAACACCGGGCTTATTTTCGGCCTGACGGTTCTTATAAGTCCAATAGTGATAAGCAGAGAAGCGTGGAGAGAGCAGTGGCTTCCGCTTGTTTTTATGGGGCTTATGACTTTTGCCGCTTTCGGCCTCAGCCTCACGGAATTCTCTCTCGAAAGAGGTGAAGGAGTGCTGCTGTTTCTCCTGCTTGGCGTCCTTTTGGTTATCCCCTACGGAAAATCCACAGAAGAAAACGAGGCTTTTCCCGTATCGCCAGATGACGGCGGGTGGAAGATCCTTCTTTACGTAGTCTCGGGTTCAGTGCTTCTGGCTGTCAGCGCCCATCTTTTGGTTAGCAGTGCAATAGATATCGCCGAACAGCTCGGAATAAGCGAACTTTTCATAGGGGTCGTGGCAGTTGCCTTCGGAACTTCACTTCCGGAACTTGCCGCTTCGCTCGGGGCCGCGTGGAGAAAAGAGCAGAATATAGTCGTTGGCAACATAATAGGGAGCAATTTCTTTAATCTCGGATATTTGGGTCTCGTCGCGGTTATCCGACCCATAGAGATAAACCGGGATATGTTCGGATACGCGTCCGAATTCGCATTTCTTATCCTGCTTACAGTTCTTTTCGTATTACTAATTGGAAAAACCCAGATTAGCAAAAACAGGATCGGAAAAAAGAAGGGTGCTCTTCTTCTTGTAGTTTACGCGGCGTTTCTCTACTTTATCTCAGGCTCACTTTCTTGACCTGAGCTTGAGCCCGCTTTCGTGCCTGTCCCATGTGGAACCGGATATGTTTTTAAGCTCCGAAACCGCGATTTTCTGGGTCGAGGTGAGAGGATATTCCTCGTAGACTTCAATGAACCTTGGAACCATGGCCACCATCACCTTCTCGGCCATCCACTCGCAGAATTCCACGGGGTCGAAATCCACCCCTTCCTTAAGTATCAGGTTGAGTTTGATTTCGTCATCCGATATGTCGGGCAGTCTAATGCCTACGGCCACCGCCTCCCGAACTGAAGGATGTTCCTCGGAGACATCGGCCACCGCTACAGGATCAACGTTCTCTCCCGACACGCGTATCCTGCTGTAGCGGCCCATGAAGTAGTATCTCCCGTCGGTTCCCACGGCAAACAGGTCATCCGAATTGAAAAAACCCTGGTCGTCAAAAGCGTTTTTCGTTCTTCTCTCGTCCTTGAAATATTCATCGAGGGTAGTGTGCGGAACCAAGGGCTTTATGAAAAGAAGCCCTTTTTCCTCCTCGGCGGGAGCGGGGTTCTTGTCCACGTCCCAAAGTCTGTCTATTATCTCGTCTGTGTTCAGGGGATCTCTTATCTCAAGGTGGTACCCCTCGACGGGAAATCCGCATGAACCCGGCTTTTCATCCTCGGGATCTTTCCAGAGCGGCATCCCCATCTCAGTAGATCCGTAGCCTTCAACTATCTTCGTGTTGAATCTTTCCTCGAACTCGCGAAGCTTTTTAGGCGCAGGCCCTGAAAGCATCATCCTTATCCCATGCTTTGAATCCCACTCTGACAGCGGAGAAGCCCATATGTATTCTGGCACCGCTCCCAGCATGTTCGCACCGGTCGCACCGCAGCCCGCCGCCCACTTCCAGAAATTGGAGGCGGAGAACCTCGGGAAGAAAACGGCTGAACCTCCAACCGCTATCGAGACAAAAAGGCACATCACCTGGGCGTTTGCGTGTCCCAGGGAAAGAACCGTCATCAAGACGTCCTCGCTTCTTAGCCCCTGCTGCTGTATGAAGGAGCGAACCGTCATGATCACCCCTCCGTGATCGCGGATAACACCTTTGGGCATGCCCGTGGTGCCGGAAGTGAACATGCACCTTTCCTTGTCGGCAATCGTCACGTCGACTCCCGGGTTTTCGGATGAGTATTGATCAAAAGTGGAAAAAGGAAGTGCTCTTATTCCCCCTATATCCGCCGGAGCATCCTCCGATACAAGAAAGATTGCCTCAAGGTTCTCAAGCTTGTCCGCTATTTCAGTTATGTAGGGAAGGCTCTGGGTGTCGACCACGAGCACCCGCATCTCGGAGTAGTTTATTACGTAAGCCAGCCTATCGCCCTTTTCATCCTTGTTTATCGGGACCTGAACGGCGCCCGATTTGTGCGCGGCAATAATCGATATGACGTACTCTGAACAGTTGAGCATGTACATGCCGACCTTGTTCCCTTTTTTTATTCCGAACTCCCCGACAAGACCGTTTGCCACCCTGTTCGCCCAAGCGTTGGTTTCCCCGTAACTGCAGCTTTCAGCTACGTTGCCGTCTGAATCCCCGAGGCTGAACATCGTTTTTTCTGGGTATGACTCAGCCCCTGCCTCAAGGTATCTGGTTATTGGAAGCCACTTGTCGGTGTCGTCTAAGGGGCCGTTTGGAAGAGTTCCTTTCCCTATGTATTTTTCGTCTCTCGGACGCAAAGGCAGTTTCATTTTTTTCCTCTCGGGTATTTCAGTCTCAGAATACAAATCGGAACTTTTGACGGTTCCTAACCATTGTCTATTCTGAGCATCCTAGTTTACCTGAAAAACAATTGACCGGAGCTTGATATCCACACGCTTGCGGCCTAACGGGTTATTGTGCGTTCTCTTTAAACTGACAAAAAACGCTGTTCAAAGGACTTCCGCTTAATTTTGCACAATTTAAATCGGCTAGTATGGCCGGGTTCGTAAAAAAGACTAATCACGTTTTCTTTTCGACGCGCAGACTGGTTTTTTTATCTTCCTTGAACAATTCCTTTAGTTCCTGCGTCGTATCAAACACATCTTCAGGAAACCCGGCTTTATCGTGATAAACCGCCATCTGGCTATTCAGCGTTTGGGTATCATGTTCCTGAAAAGCTTGAATTATCTCCGCTGCATCGGACTGGGGTAACCCCAGATGCTCAAGCAGTCGGGTTGAAAGAGCAAGACTTGAAAGCAGAGTCTCGCGAATCACGTAGGTCACTCCAAGCTCGCGGAGCTTTATTTCGTGAAAACGATTCCTAGCACGCGCCATGATTTTAAGGTTCGGAAAGGAGTTAGATACCTGATTGACTATTTTCAGAGACGATTCGACATCGTCGATCGCCACGACGATCGCAGGAGCTCGGTCAATATGAGCGGATATCAGAACCCGCAGGTTCGATGCGTTGCCATAGTATGTCTCGCTTGCAAACTGACGAACGAAGTCAACCCTCTTGGGATCGAGTTCAATCACCGTGAATGGAATTTTAAGTATGGTCAGTATTCGGGCTACTGTCTGGCCGAACGGACCAAAACCTACGATGATAACGGAATTTTGCGATCCATGAGTTTCCTCTAAGGGCACAGGCGTGCTGTCCTTTTCGGCGCCGAACCGGGAACCGAGCGCAACAAGAAAAGGTGTTGCCGCCATTGACAACGTTACCACCAAAACAGCGATATCGACAACGAATTGATCTACAAGCTGCGCCGAAACGCCTATGGTAAACAGAATAAAGGCAAACTCCCCGCCCTGGGAAAGAACAAGTCCCGTCCGCACCGCTTCATCGTGCTTAAGACCCTGCAATCTGGCAAGCGGGTATATAACGAGCGATTTTACGACCATGAGAACCGCAGTGAGTCCGACGATCAAAAGCGGCTTGCTGATCAACAAGCCCAGGTTGGCCGACATGCCGACCGCAATGAAGAAAAGACCCACAAGCAGCCCCTTAAAGGGCATTACGTCCGCTTCAAGCTGGTGGCGATACTCAGAATCGGCAACCATAACGCCCGCCACGAAAGCCCCGAGCCCCATTGAAAAACCGATGCTGTGCATCGCCAAGGCGGCACCTGTCACAAGCGTAAGCGCGGCGGCCGTGAAAAGTTCATGAATTCCCGTGGAGGCAACAAAACGCAGGGCGGGGCGAAGCGTAAACCGAGCAACCACAAATCCAGCCGCAACAGCGATAAGAAGCAGCAAATTCAACGACACCGAATCCCCGGGCTTAGAAGACAAGATGCCTATTAAGGCTATCGCGGGGATAACAGCAATATCCTGCATAAGCAGCGTGCCGAAAGCCGCACGTCCATGGGGCCTGTTGAATTCCCTGTGCTCCCCGAGCCACTGCACGACAAATGCCGTGCTTGAAAGAGCAAGAGAGAACCCGATCAGCATTGACGCAGACGTTCCCATCCCCAGCAATATGAAGCAGAACACCGCAATGACGACTGAAGTGATAAGGATCTGGGTTATACCCAGCCCGAAGAGAAATCTCCGCATGGTCCAGAGACGATGCGGACGAAGTTCGAGACCGATGAGAAACATCAACAAAACGATTCCGAACTCAGCGAAGTGCAGAACTTCCGTTGCATTGCCCACAAGCCCGAACACGCCTGGACCGATCAGCAATCCAACAAGCAGATAGCCAAGCACGCTGCTCAATCCGAACTTGCGGCAAACAGGAACAACGACAATCGTCGCCAGCAGAAAAATGAAAGCTTCAACCAGAAGGCCCATTCGACCTCCTGCGAAACGGATTCGAATCCTGCTCTCTTAAAACTTCTCTTTGTTTAACCAACTCAGACATGGCTTAACAGACTCAACTCCTTCAGAACTTTGCGCTCACACTGAAATGTGGGCAAGTAAAAACAGACCGTAAACCGCTTTTTCGGTTCAGGACCGCATTTGGGGAAAAAGCTGGCCAAAACGCTGTCCTATGCTCTAAATATGTTAATAAGTCGAAAGGGGTTCTCAAGCAGGAAAAAAGAAACGGGAAAACCGTATCGGCTTTACCCATAGCAGTCGATAAAGTTTCTTAGAAGATCCTTCCCGCACTCAGTAAGTATGGACTCGGGGTGGAACTGAACGCCCTCAACGGGAAATTCTCTGTGCCTTATCCCCATGATTTCACCCTCCTTGGTCCAAGCGGAAATTTCGAAGTCGGACGGAAGGGATGCCTCTTCCACCAGAAGTGAATGGTATCTCGTAGCTTCAAAGGGATTCGGAATATCCTTATAGATGGTTTTTCCGTCGTGGAGGATCGGGGAAGTTTTCCCGTGCAGAAGCCTGTCTGCCCGGACTATGTTCGCCCCGTATGCATAGCCCACCGCCTGGTGACCCAGGCAAACGCCGAGAATGGGTTTTTTCCCGACATACCTTTTTATTATGTCGACCGAAAGCCCCGCCTCTTTGGGAGTGCAGGGCCCGGGAGAGATTATGATTATGTCGGGATCAAGATCATCCACGAAACCGAAATCAAGACTGTCGTTTCTCCTCACCTCGATCTGCTGACCGAGTTCCCCCAGGTAGTGGACCAAGTTGTAGGTAAAGGAATCGTAATTATCAATCATCAGAATCATTTTCCTCTTGCTACCGGTCATCAGAGTCCGTCCTCCGCGAGCTCAACCGATTTCACCAACGCCTTTACCTTGTTAACTGTTTCCTGGTACTCGGTTTCGGGATCCGAGTCTGCCACTATGCCGGCCCCCGCCTGTATGTAGATTTTACCGTCTTTTATCACAAACGTTCTTATGGTTATGCAACTGTCCATGTTGCCCGAAAAACTGAAGTAGCAGACGCATCCCCCGTATGCCCCTCTCGTCGTCGGCTCGGTTTCCTCGATTATCTCCATTGCCCTTACCTTCGGCGCTCCGGAAAGAGTGCCTGCGGGAAAAGTCGCCTTTATGACATCAAAGGCATCCGCTCCCTCGGCAATCAGGGCCGTCACGTTCGAAACTATATGCATCACGTGGGAATATCTCTCCACGATCATGAAATCGTCCACTTTGACCGAGCCCGTGTTGGAAACTCTTCCCAGATCGTTTCTCGCGAGATCAACGAGCATTATGTGCTCGGCCCTCTCCTTGGGATCCGCAATGAGTTCGGCCGCGAGGCCTTCGTCCTCGGAGACGGTTTTTCCTCTCGGCCGCGTTCCGGCTATCGGACGGCTAGAGATTCTTTCCCCCTCGACCCTCACCATCACCTCTGGAGAAGATCCGGTGAGTATCTCATCACCCATCCTCAGAAAAAACATGTACGGAGAAGGATTTAGTATCCTGAGCGCCCTGTAGAGATCGAAAGGATCGACCCTCAGGTCCGTCTTCCATCTCTGGGATATCACTGCCTGTATTATGTCCCCTGATTTTATGTACTCCTTGGTCCTGAGAACCGCATCTTTGAAGTGTGCGGGTTCGAAATTGGATTCGATCTTGAATTTTTCCTCGCCAACATCTTGAGGAATACCGTTGGTAAACTTTTCGCTAAGCGAATTTCTAAGCCTGCTTTTATGCTCGGCTATTTTCGCAAGGGACTTTTCGTACTCCTCCCTCGCATTTTTAACGTCGGGAACATAGGCATTTGAGATGATCTTTATCTTGCTCGTAACGTTATCAAATGCCAAAACGGTATCCATTACCATGTAAACGGAGTCCCAGACCTTTAGCTCATCAGGGGAAGTATCGGGAATATCCTCTATAAATCTGATTATGTCGTAACCGAAGTAACCGACCGCTCCGCCGTGAAATCTCGGAAGCTCCTTCGAAGAAACCGGCCTGTATCGTGAAAGCAGGTCCCGCAACGCCAGAATCGGGTCGCCCGTGAACGTTTCGGTTTCCCCGTCCGAGTACATTATCTCGATGCTTTGGCCCTTCGAGCGGAATACCACCGAGGGTTCCGTGCCCAGAAAGCTGTAGCGCGCCCACTTGTCTCCGCCCTCCACACTTTCGAATAGAAAGGAGTAACCGGGCGAGTCTATCTTCCTGAAAACCGAAACCGGAGTGTCGTAATCGGCCAGAACTTCCTCCCACACGGGTACGAGATTCCCGTGTTCGAGGTTCTCTAGAAACTGTTCGTAGGGGGGTGAAACCATGGAAGGAAATGATAAGACTCGAAAAACTAAAGTCAAGAAGAACGCCTTTTATAAATCCCCGGGGACATTATAATTAAGGGCTTAAAAATAAAGGAGCACATTAACGTTGATTCCCGACAAAGCTATATTCAGAGAATACGACATAAGGGGCATAGCGGGGGAGAGCATCACAGAAGAGGTCGTCGAGAGAATCGGAAAAGCCTACGGAACCATGGTGGCCGAGGACGGGGGATCGGAGGTTTCCGTTGGATACGACTGCAGGAAGTCTTCCCCGGCATTCCGGGACGCACTCTGCGAAGGAATAACCTCAACCGGCGTTAGTGTGGTCGACATAGGAATGGTAACGACCCCGATGGTTTATTTCTCCACCTTCACCTCAGGCGTTGACGGCGGGGTGATGGTGACCGCCAGCCACAATCCCTCCGAGTACAACGGGCTTAAAATGTGCGTCGACCAGAACTCTCTTTTCGGCGAAGGCATACAGAAAATAAGAGAATCGGTTGAAGAGGGAAAATTCAAAACGGGGAGGGGCAGAAAGAAACAGGCGGATATAATTGAGAGCTACCTTGAGTTTTTCGAGCAGAATCTTCATATAGAACCGGGGATAAAAGTCGCGGCCGACGGCGGCAACGGAACCGCAGGAGTGACCTGCCCGCAGATACTCAGGAGATTCGGCTGCGAAGTTCATGAGCTATACATGGATCCTGACGGGGATTTTCCGAACCACCACCCCGATCCCACGGTCGAGGAGAATCTCTCCGACATAAAGAAAAGGATTGTGGAAGCCGGCCTCGACGTGGGCTTGGCGTTTGACGGGGACGCAGACAGGATAGGAATCGTCGATGAGCGGGGAAACTCAATGAGCGGAGACATGCTGCTCCTTGTCTATTCGCTCGACCTTCTCGAAACGAACCCGGGAGCGACCATAATAGGGGACGTTAAGTGTTCGGGAAACCTTTTCTCCAAGATACGGGAAGCCGGCGGGAATCCCATCATGTGGAAAACCGGCCACTCGGTAATCAAGGACAAGATGAAAAAGGAGGGCGCCGAACTCGGTGGAGAGATGAGCGGCCACATCTTCTTTAAAAACAGGTTTTTCGGATACGACGACGCTCTTTACGCAGGACTTCGGTTTCTTGAAATCCTCTCAAAAACAGGAAAAAAGGCCTCGGAACTGCTTACAGGGCTACCTAAAACCTTCGCAACCCCGGAGATAAGAGTAGATTGTCCCGATGAAATCAAGTTTCAGGTAACGGAAGCGGTAAAGAAAAAACTCGGGGAGCAAAACGAAGTGATCGACATAGATGGAGTCAGGGTTGAATATCCGGACGGATGGGGCCTTCTCCGGGCATCCAACACCCAGCCAGCCCTGGTGCTTCGTTTTGAGGCTCAGACGGAATCAAGGCTCGCGGAAATAAGGGGGACCGTGGAAAAAACCCTTAAGGAAACGATCAATGAGATCGGCTGATCAGGAGCTCTCCCTTACCGGGATAAATTTGTAGGAACTGATATCCGTTCCGTCTGGCGCTTTCTTTATCACCCCGACCGTAACGCCCATCTCCTCTCCGAACTCAAGAGAATCGGGATCTTCGGTTTCAACCTGCGCCATGACCCTCACGCCTTCCGGAAAATCAACAAGAGCTAGAACATAGGGCACCGTGAATTCCGGCATGCTTCTTCTCACGACTGTAAAGGAATGCAGAACGCCTGTTGGGCTGAGAAGTCTCTCTTCCACGTCATCTGAAAAACTCACTGGGTCCGCAAGGTACCTAGGAAAGGTCCAGTTGTCGGATTCCTTGCAGTAACCCGCAATCAGCCTCACTCTGCCCTCATCGTCGGTTGTAAACAAATCCGGTCTGAAAATATCTTCGCTCATGACTCTCTCTCCTTAAACGATCGTTTAGCGTGAAGGGAAATTATATACAACTGAAAACAGTTTTCAATTCCAGTAAAGACCCCCCGGCGGAGAAGCCCTTGTCCGGGTTTGTAAAAAAACAGGTGAATTTGTAGAATCCTTACGTGGCGGAAAAAATCCCAAGAGCGCTTACCGTTGCCGGGTCCGATTCAGGAGGAGGGGCAGGGATCCAGGCTGACCTTAAGACTTTCACTGCTTTGGGAGTGTACGGACTTTCCGTGCTCACCTCCGTTACCGCCCAGAACACCCTGGAGGTAAGCGCGATTCATGACCTTCCCGAGCAGTTTGTGGGGCTGCAGTTTGACGCCGTGATGAGCGACATAGGCTGCGACGCGGCGAAGCTGGGAATGCTTTCCAATGAAAAAATCATTGAGACCGTGGCGGAAAAAATAGACCTCTATGGAATTGAAAAGCTCGTTGTCGACCCCGTGATGAGTTCAAAAGGCGGGACCGCTCTTTTAAAAGACTCAACGGGACTTCTAAAAAAAGAGATTCTCCCAAGGGCGCTCATAGTGACTCCGAACATACCCGAGGCAGAAATACTGAGTTCTGTTAGCATAGGCGGCATAAGCGATATGAAGACCGCAGCCGAGAAGATCCTCTCGTTTGGAGCGAAGGCGGTTCTTGTAAAAGGGGGCCATCTCGCAAAAGATCACCCGGCGGTAGATCTTTTTTTCGACGGGGAGACATTTGAAGAACTGGTTAGCGAGAGAATCGAAACGAAGAACACCCACGGAACCGGCTGCACCTTTTCGGCGGCCGTGTGCGCTTTTCTGGCAAAGGGAATGTCCCTTACGGTTTCCCTTGAGAGTTCGAAAGCCTTTGTGACGGAAGCGATAAGAAACTCTCTGGAGATAGGAAAGGGCCACGGACCTCTTACTCATTTCGGGAAAACATGAAACCTAGGGATTTCATTTTCCCGTGTTTGAATTCTCAATCTTTCACAGGTTAATCCATACCAGTTTCGCGACGTATAAATCGTCCCATAAGCGGTACCGCCAAAGCATATTTCCCCCATCGATTTCTGTATACAAGCCCGGCTTTCATTAAAGTCGAAAGCATCTGACTTATGTGGCTGGAACTGAAAGGTTTTACACCGAGATCTTCCCTGCCAGACAAACTGACGATATCCCGAACGGTAAATTCTTCATCGCAATTATCAAGTGAAGCTATTAGCGTAAGTAATTCTCTTTGCCTATCCGTGGCCCTCGCCCATCTAGCAGCAAAAAAATCCGAATCAAGCTTTCTGATAATCTCATTTGTCGGGACCGAATGGCTTCCCTGTATAAAAGCGTCGTAAACTTCCTTACATATAAACTGAATAAAATAAGGATATCCGCCAGAAAGATCGGCAATAGTCCTCACGCTTTCAGAAGTTAATTCGACAGGACAGTTTGTGTCTTCAATAGGCTTAAGAATAGCCTCTCTGCTGGCTTCCTCAGAAAGTCTTCCTAGGACTACAACATGAAACATTCTTTCCGAATAGGTGCGAGCTTTGACCAGCTCTGGAAAAAGCGTAGGCAGACCGGTCAGAACCAGAAGCAACCGACACCCTTTCTTTTGAAGTGATTGAAATACTTCAAGAAGAATGGACAGGGGAAATTGCTCCTTTAGAGCCTGATCAGAGAGGTTCTGGGCTTCATCATATGCAAATACAAGTCCCTTGGCCTCTGATCGCTCAAGAAATTCCCATGCTAGTTCAAGTACAAACTTCAGCTTGTCCGATACAAGTCCAGGAGTTCGTTGATAGGCCTGGAGCAATGTATCGTAATTGAGCTTAAGTTCCACGGACTCAGTATCACCCATAAATCCAACGCGCCTGAATTCTTCCTTGCCCACAGTTATACTCGATGTTACAATGGACAAATCAGCAAGAAGCCTTTTCACTATGTTGTCTTCACTAATGCTCGCTGACTCGGATAAATCCGTTCCAGACCACTTCCATCCATTGGCAATGGCAAGAGGCTTGAAGGAATCCAGAAGTACCGTCTTGCCTGTACCCCGAAGACCAGTCAAAATCATATTTTCCATAATTACGTCCTGTCCAAGAAACTTGAGGAATTTTTTCTTCTCCTCATCACGACCGGCAAGATGTGGAGGCGGATGTCCCGCTCCAGGACGGAATGGATTTTGAAATTGTTCAGACATTTTCACACCTCGTTAGTTGTTTAGTTAAATTTAGTATAAAGACTAAATTTAGTCTGTCAACTAAAAAATACTAATTACTTGTTATCGGAAAAAATCAATCTGGATTTAACCCGAAAGACTTTTAAGTTGGGTGATTTCGGCTGTTATGCATTATTATAGCTTTCGCGCTTCTTGCCACAGAGTTTCTTTGCCCACTGATCGATACCATTTCTCAAATTCCAGACGGTACTCCTTGAAAACCTCGGGAAAATCTGACCGGGGATCTTCGCTGAACGAGTAAGCCATTCCCTCCTTGAACCAAGGGGGCTGCGCCACTGTTTTAAAACGTCCAGCCGCTCGGCCTGCAAATGATGGATCATCTCATGACGAATGTAGTAGTTTTTCCACCCGCGCGGACCTATAACAATGCCGGATGTGTCTACGGTGCCTGCAGCCGCTTTGCTAAATCCAAAAGATTGAAAACAAGCCTGCGAAGCGCAGAAAATAACGCGGGGCTTCTTTTCGACGATTCCAACCGACGAGTTTACAAATTCATAAGCTTCCTCATATAATGCAATTGCTTCCTCGTAGCGCAAAGGATTGTCAGTGCAAATATCCTCACCGATACATGAAACTCCATTTAATTCAGGGACAATAACCCGTATTGGTTTGTAGAGCATCCAGACAGCCGCAGGAATGCATAACAGGCAGATTAGCAAAAAATATTTCAGCATATGGACCTCGCCGGATGAACAATTTCAGCAGGAAAATCAAGTTTTTTTGACTATTGTATATAATTCCCCTATAGAAAGTGTCCATCCGGAGCGCAGCACGTTTGTCCGGAACGTGGGACGCTCCGAAGGATACAATGCGGCGAGCCGTAACGCCGGACTTTTTGCGAGGATCAGAACACATGCCCCAAAACCGAACCGACCGAGCACATTCCGAACCCGGGACATGCCAGACCCGGCTGGCAATTTCGGCGGTGCTGTTCACGGTGCTGGTTATCGCGGTTCTGACATTGGCGGGCATTGGGGCACGTTACTGGACCCGTGGGGATTTCAACGTTATTCACGCCCTGTTGATTCTGTTCCTTTCGATTAATCTGGTGATCTGCTATTGGGAAGTGTGCCTGTTCCTCAGACGCGACTATATCGAGCGGCGCACCGAATATTGGCGCAAGCGCTGGCGGGAAACGGGCCGAAAACCGTCCACCGAATTCCTTACCACAAAGGTTCCATTGACGAGGGTGTTGTCGCCGACAGTATGGGCGGATGTCTGGGCGACGTATTCCCAGTTCGACGGTTCCTACGCAGACCGGCGCACATACGGTTACAGCGTGGATGTTGCCAACGGCTTCGTGACCCCGATCCCGACGTTGATTCTCTACGCCGCCTTCACCTTCGATATCTTGCCCGCTCCCGTCGCGGGAATCGTCGGAGTGATACTGTTCTGGCAGTTGACGTACATGACCTCAGTTTATTGGGTCAGTTTCTTCTCGGCCAATCGACAAACCCGAATCAGCCGATGGGATATGTACATCTACATCTGGGGGATGAATTCTCCATGGGTGCTTTTCGCGCTACTGGGACTCTACGTCTCCATTCGTCTAATCGTGAACGGCGACTACAGCGTTTTGGGTTATTGATAACGGTTCCCAGGATTCGGTGCTAATCGAGCCGATTGCCCGCCGGGGCGTTATGCGGAATTCCTGTCAGAATGAATTTGGAAGATGAGCGGGCCGTTTAATTACTTAAAAAAGAGCCGAAACTCCAAAACTTTTCTTTCTGCAAGACAAATTTGTAACAGCATCCACAATCTGACAACTCTATGAGTTCCAAAACAGGTCGCTTTAATCAGACTTGGCAACTGATTCTAAGTACCCCTTAATTCTGCCAAGGTTTTCGTTTTCTTTATTTCCCTTGTAATAGATTTCAATGAATTCAATCTTCTCTTCGTGTTCAACATATGCATAAATAATCCGAAGAGATCTATTACGAAGAGATCGACACGCCATACGCGCTTTTACTATTTTGATGATTTTAGTGGAATGGATAACTGTAAAATTATTTCCGAAACCGATTGGAGAGGTTGAAAGAACTTCTTTGAACAATTTTAAATCGTCGTTAAGGGTACCGTATTTTCTAGAGAGCTTCTTCAATTCCCTTCTGAATTCAGGCAGGGAATTAAAGTTCTTCATATTCTCTGACGGAGGTCAGTCTAGGACGGTAAAACACATGTTCATACTCAAGCTGTTTCCTGTCTTCGGCCACGACCCAAGGAGTATCAATATGTGACAATTCACTGATTTGCACAGCAGTCATACAGCCCAGCCTGCGTATTTCCCAGTTAATATGTTCAAGTTCTTTGGATGAAAGAGACGATATATCTAGTTCTTTTGAATTGACTAAGTATTTCACTTGGTCATAGTTGTGAAACTTGGCTTTTACTTCTTTGATCTTGTTTTCTTCCTCAAGTTCTTCAACAATTTTTGCGAACATTACAGGGCTAGGTCCATAAGTATTTTTAATATATTTTGCGCCGACTAGTTGCTCCTCGTATTTTTCGTAGTAATCAAAATCAATAAAATAGAGAATCTTATAAAGCACTGTCTGACCTATATTTGGTTGTGCGCCTATTTGGGCCAGAACATACAAAAGAACCTGTTTGAACTTCTCTACTTTTTCCTGAGGAACACTGATACGGATATCATGTTTTTTAACTGGTTTTTTCTTCCCTGACTTTTTAATCTCAATATCTGGAGATGGCTGTTCTTCCTCATTAAGAAAATCTTCAAGAGACATGTTAAAAACTTCTGCGAGTTTCCTAGCTTCACTTACCTTAAGCTCACGCTTTCCAAGCTCAATCTGTACGTAAGTAGCACGAGATACACCGAGTTCCGAAGCAAGCTCTCCCTGCCTAATAAGGCGCTTTTTTCGCTGTTCACGTATGAAATTTCCTAACATTTCACTATAAATATACAGATGTTTGTTTTTTTGTCAATAGAAATGTATGGAATTTGATACATTTCTATTGCTGCCTAAGTACATAGTTGACCAACCTTGCCGAAACTATCTAGATAAATCCGGTCCAATATGGATTAACCCGCCGGAGTCGATTATACTAACAATTTTCCAACCGGCCATCTTTCGAAAAAAAAAGGGAACTGAACATGTCTAAAATCATGGATGGCAAAAAGGTCTCTCAAGACATTAAAGAATGGATCATCCGAAGGACCCAGGAACTTAAAGACCGCACGGGAGTAGTGCCCGGTCTTGCTTCCATTCTGGTCGGCGACGATCCCGCGTCCGAAATATACGTGAGGAACAAGAGAAGGGCGTGCGGAAGATGCGGAATGCTTTCAGAAGAATACAATCTTCCGGAGGAAACCCCAGAACAGGAGCTTCTTTCGCTGATCGAGCGCCTCAACTCGGATGAGAAGATTCACGGCATACTGGTACAGCTTCCCCTTCCGGTCCATATGAATCCGGCAAAAGTGATAAGAACGGTGTCTCCTGACAAAGATGTCGACGGGTTTCATCCCGAGAACATCGGAAAACTGTTCCAGGAAAACCCTAGCGCCATCTCCTGCACCCCGTACGGAATAGAAAAAATTCTCGACTACTACGGCATAGAGATACTCGGCAAGCACGTAGTGGTCGTGGGAAAAAGCAACATAGTTGGAAAACCCGCGGCGGCCTTGATGCTTAACAGGGACGCCACCGTCACCATAGCCCATATCGAAACTCAAAACCTCTCGTCTATAACCACCATGGCGGACATACTGATAGTCGCAATAGGGGATCCGCAGTTCATAAAAAAGGAGATGATAAAGGACGGAGCCGTTTTAATTGATGTCGGAATCAACAGGAGAGAGAGCGGAAAGATCGTCGGCGACATTGACTTTGAGGACGTAAAGGAAAAAGCCTCTTACATAACCCCCGTTCCCGGCGGGGTGGGTCCGATGACCATAACCATGCTTCTTTGGAACACGCTTGAGGCGGCGGAGATATCCGTGCTGGGCGAGTAGCCCCAAACCTGGGTCAGAGAAGCACCTCGGGACCATCGGTTTTCGAAATCGCCTGCGAATCCCCGAGGCCGGAACAGATATCCCTTACCGCCATGTTCTTTGCGGGATGCCGGGCGACCGGGTCTATCTCGAGGAGAGGCTCCAGGACAAATCTTCTTTCGTGCGCCCTCGGGTGAGGAATTACCAAGGAATCCGTGCTTATTACGAGGTCTCCGTAGAAGATTATGTCAAGATCTATCACTCTGGGTCCCCACCTCTTCGTCTTTTTTCTCCCGATCTCCTTTTCGATTGTCTTGAGGTAATCAAGAAGCTCAAAAGGGGAGAGTTCCGTTTCCACTTTAACGACAGCGTTTGTGAATTTCGGCTGATCCTGCGGTCCCACGGGGTCCGATTCGTAAAGGGAGGACACTGCCACCACGCGCGCGCGCTTTTCTATGCTCCTCAGCGCGCGGGTGAAATTCTCGCGTACGGGGCCGAGGTTGGCTCCGACCCCTATGAAAACAACGTTCTGCGAAGCTTCGGGTTCGCTCAATGGAATACTCCCCCCGGTTAATATATAATGAGAAAATATATGGCACTTTTAACCGAAAAAGAAATTTCTTCCGCGCTCGAGGGCCTTCAGGGCTGGCAGAGGAAGGGAGAAGAAATAGAAAAGACGTTTGTTCTCAGAAATTTCGTCGATTCCATGGGTTTTGTGAACAAGGTCGCGCTTCTTTCAGAAAGGGCAGACCACCACCCCGACATCCTCATACGGTGGAACAAGGTTTCCATCACCCTTTCAACCCACAGCGAAAGCGGAATCACGGAAAAAGACCTGAGTCTGGCGGGGGAAATAGAAAAGGCGCTCTGACGCGAGTTCCACGCGCCGTCCGGGAAAGCTAGTCCGCATCCCTTATTTCGTAATCGTCCTCTCCGAGGGTAATGGTATCCCCTTCAGGTCCGCCCACGCGGGGATCGGCTTTTCTGCCCCTGCCCGGAAACAGCTTCCTCAAAAGCGAGGCTCCTGCTCCGAGCACTCCTAGCGCGACCAGAGCCAGAACGCCGAAAAACGCGAAAAGGCAGACGGCCACGACCACGAAAAGTGCAATGAAGGGGAGAGAGAAAAACGGAACTCTTCCCCTGCGAATGTAGATTTTTCCAGCCATTAAGACACCTTATTCAATATTATCACCGACCGCAGCATCTTTTGTATTTCTTGCCGCTGCCACAGGGGCACGGGTCGTTCCGACCAACCTTCTTCTGCGTTCTCCTGACCGGGGTCTTGGCCTTTTCTTCAGCCCCTTCTCCCCGCCCGAGCACCATTTTCTTCTCCTCAAGCTCCCTTCTTCTCTCAAGTTCCTCGATCTGCTCTTCGCTCGCGGGCTGTATCCTGAAAAGATTGGAGCAGACGTCCATCCTGAACTTGTCCATCATGAGGGCAAACATGTCGAAGCCCTCTTTCGTGTATTCCCGAAGGGGGTCTTTCTGCGCGTATCCCCTGAGTCCCACCCCTTCCCTCAGGTGATCCATGTTAAGAAGATGGTCCTTCCAGAGATAGTCTATGTGCTGAAGCATGACGTAGCGTTCGACCTGCGAGAGGTTTTCAGAACCTATCCTCTCCTCTTTTTCCCGGTACGCGGCGATCAGCTTTCCGGTGACTTCTTCCGTTATGACTTCGCCGTCCGCCTTTCCGGAGGCCTCTATCTCGATCTCCGTTCCGAAAATCCTCCCGATAACTTCGCAGAGCTCGGAGAAATCAGATTCCGGGCGGTCATCCCGCCCCGCCAGGTAACTACCCACGGATTCCCCAACGATGTCTTCTGAAGACGTAAAAAGTATCTCTCTCAGGCTCTCGCCGCCCTCGAGAATCTCGCGGCGCTGCCTGTAGACGACATCCCTTTGCGTGTTGAGAACATCGTCGTATCTCAGGAGATGTTTGCGGATGTCAAAATTCCTTCCCTCGACCTTTTTCTGGGCGTTCTCAATCGACTTGCTTATCATCGAGTGCTCAATCGGCTCTCCTTCCTCCCACCCGAGCTTGTCCATGACACCCGTTATCCTCTCCGAGGCGAAAATGCGCATCAGGTCGTCTTCAAGGGAAACATAGAATCTTGAAGATCCGTCGTCTCCCTGCCTTCCCGCCCTTCCCCTAAACTGGTTGTCTATCCTCCTCGCCTCGTGTCTTTCGACCGAAAGGATATGAAGCCCTCCGAGTTCCTTAACTTTCTCCTTTTCAGAATCGCAGATCGATTTCGCCTCGAAAAGCGCTTCCTCGTACTGCTTTGGATCTGCTTCCTCGGGCTGGACCCTGAACTCTTTCCTGAGAATATCCATTGCAAGGAACTCGGGGTTTCCGCCGAGCAGTATGTCAGTTCCCCTCCCCGCCATGTTGGTCGCTATGGTTATGGCCCCTATCCTGCCCGCCTGGGCGACAATCTCGGCCTCTTTCCCGTGCTGCTTGGCGTTAAGCACGTTGTGGCTAAGACCCATCTTCTCAAGGTAGGCGCCCAGTTTTTCCGACTGCTCGATCGACGAGGTGCCGACAAGCACCGGCCGGCCGGCGGAATTCATTTCCTTTATCTCGGCGCACGCGGCGTTGAACTTCTCGCGCTCGGTCCTGTAGACAACATCTTCGTAATCCTTCCTTATAAGCGGCTTGTGGGTCGGTATCACGGTGACGTCAAGATCGTATATGTGGCTGAACTCAAACGCTTCCGTGTCGGCGGTACCCGTCATACCGGCAAGCTTTCTGTACATCCTGAAATAGTTCTGGATCGTTATGGTGGCCATCGTCTGGTTCTCGCTTTCGATTTCCACCCCTTCCTTGGCCTCAACCGCCTGGTGAAGCCCGTCGCTCCATCTGCGCCCCGGCATGAGCCTCCCCGTGAACTCGTCGACTATCACCACTTTCCCGTCCTGCATCATGTAGTCGACGTCGAGGCTGAAAAGGGCATTGGCGCGAAGCGACTGGTTAACGTGGTGGAGAACCTTGAGGTTGACGGGGTCGTAGAGATTCGGGACGTCGAGCGCCCTCTCCGCCTTGGAAACCCCCTCCTCGGTAAGATCCACCTGCCTTGTTTTCTCGTCTACCGTGAAATCGGTCTTCCCGGAGAGCGTCTTCACCACCTTGTCCACCTTGTAGTAAAGATCGGTCGAGTCCTCCGAAGGCCCCGAGATTATAAGCGGGGTTCTCGCCTCGTCTATGAGAATGCTGTCGACCTCGTCCACTATGGCGAAATTGTGGCCGCGCTGAACGTAGCTCTCAAGGGAGAACTTCATGTTGTCGCGCAAGTAGTCGAAACCGAACTCGTTGTTGGTGCCGTAGGTAACATCCGCCTGATAGGAATCCTGCCTGGTTGAGGGCTCGAGGCAGGTCTTGAAGGAATTTATGATGTCGAGGTTTTTTTCGGGAAGAACGTCGTTTGCCAGATACTCGTTTGGCCACGCGGTCAGGTTTTTCTCTACCGACTCCTCGGCCCGCTTGGGGTCTTCCCAGGCAAGCACGTAGGAGGCATCGTGATTTATAACTCCCACCTTCATGTCCAGGACCATAAAAATCGGCGACATCCAGGTGGCATCCCTGGCGGCCAAGTAATCGTTTACGGTGATAAGATGGGAGCCGAGCCCGGTGAGGGCGTTTAGGTAAAGGGGCAGGACGGCGACCAGCGTTTTTCCTTCCCCGGTTCTCATCTCGGCTATTCTGCCTCTGTGAAGAACCATCCCCCCTATCATCTGAACGTCGAAATGCCTCATGGCTATCGTTCTTCTCGACGCTTCCCTCACGGCGGCGAACGCCTCCGGCAGGACATCCTCAAGAGCCCTCTCCATCTCAGCGAAATACTTCTCGTCGGACGGGTTTCCGTTTGTGCCGACACGGGAGTGTATCAGTTCCCGGAATTGCGAGGTCTTCGCGCGAAGTTCCGCCGTGGGAACCTTAACCAGCGTTTCTTCAAGGTCGTTTATCCTTTCTGCCAGAACGCCGAGCTTCTTTACCTCTCTTTCGTTCTGCGAGCCGACTATCTTTTTCAGGACGTAAGAAATCATGCGCCGAAGCGGTCTCCTTTAGCTAACGGTTCCCGGAACGTCCAGGAACAGCCCTCCTAAAACAGTCTAATAATACGTGGGAAATAGACAAGAACTTTCTGGCTTCAGGCATCAAGCTTCACGCTTACGACCCTCGAAGCGGCGGTACCGTCCGTGGTTATTCCTATAAGCGCGTCGGCCTCGTGCATGGTTTTTCTGTTATGCGTGATGACGGCCACCTGGGAATGGGCCGCTATCTCGCTCAGGATCTTGTTGAATCTCACCGTGTTCACTTCGTCAAGCGCGGCGTCTATTTCATCTAGGAATACAAAGGGAACGGGCTTTACCAGGCATGCGGAGATTATGACCGCTATGGCCGAAAGCGCCTTTTCCCCTCCCGAGAGCAGGTTTATCGGCTGGAAGCGCTTTCCTCCGGGCCTGATCATGACCTCCACTCCGGTTTCAAGCAGGTTCCTGGGATCCGTAAGCTCAAGGCGAGCCTCTCCATTTTCGAAAAGCTTGCAGAAGGTTTCGCTGAATTTTCCGTTTACGGTCTCAAACGCCTCCCGGAACCTTGAAACTGACTCCCTGTCAAGCTTCCTTATAGCGCCTTCGAGGTAATCAAGCGCCCGGGCGAGGTCATCGGTCTGGCGCTGGAGAAACCCGTTTCTCTCTTCAAGCTGCTCGTATTCCTCGGGCGCAAGCAGGTTCACGGGACCGAAATTCTCTACGCGCCGCCGAAGCGTCTTAAGTTCCCTCTCCGCATCGGGTATCGAAACATGGGAGAGATTCGGGCTTTGCGAGGCATCGGGCGTAGCATCGCCGAATGTCTCCGCGTACCGTTCGCTCAGATACTCAAACTCATCCTCCGCACGCTCAAGCTGCGCCTGGGCCGAGGCAAGCCGCTCTCTTCGCGAGGAAAGTTCTTGTGATGCGGCCTCGAATTCCTCTTCGCTTCTGCGGAGATCCTCTGCGTAGTGCGACACCCTTTCCCTGAGTTCCCCGAAGGACTCTTCTCTTAAGCCTAGGTCGCTGCAGATCTTCTCAAACTCCTCTTCCGCCTGGCGTCTCGACAGGGCAAGCGTTTCGCTCTCCTGTTTTTTAAGTTCCCCATCCTTTGTTCTAAGGGAAAGCTTCTCGTTTATAACCGCCTTTATTCTCTCGGCTTCCGATATTTCGTGCTCAAGGGCCTTTTCCCTTTCAAGAACCCCGGCGTTCTCTATCCTGAGCTTCGTCACTTTCTCCTGAAGAGCTTTTTCCTCCTCGGCAAACCCGAGAGCCCGTTTTTCGATTTCCCCGTATCTTGATTCAAGGGCGCTTCTTTGACCGTCAAGCTGCTCTATAAGCGACTCCATCTCCTCGACGGTGCGGTTTTTGCTCCCCAGCTTGCGCTCGAGCTCGTTGCGCTGCACCTCAAGGTTCCCGATTCTCGCCCCCAACTCTTCTATCCTGGTCTCTGCGTTCGAGCGGTCCTTTGCGTTCTCAACCGATCTTATCTCGCAGCGCCGAAGAAGTTCCTCTACCTGCCCCCGGCGGCCCTCAAGCGCATCCATCTCCTCTCTAAGCGTCCTGCAGACAGACTCCAGTTTCTCTATGTCGGCCAAAAGGGTCTGTGTCTGCCCCTCAAGCTCCTCGATTTCCCTTTTTCTCTCAAACACCCCTGCCAGGGATTTTCCGCCCGTCACGGCCCCGTGGGAATCGACGTAGTCCCCTTCGAGGGTGGCGAAGCACGCGCCGTTTCCCGTCCGGTCCTTAAGCCTGATGGCTTCCCGCAGATCGGAAGTGACGTAAACTTCCTGCAGCATCGAGTCAACAAGGCTCTTCTCTATCACTTTCACGTCAAGGAGGCTGTTAAGGGAGGTCGCTTCCGGTTTGCCGTTTCCGCTGGCCCTGCCGTTTCCGTTTGCCGAGCCGTTTGCCGCGAACCGGTCGGTTGCCGGTATGAAGGTTCCCCTTCCCGCGTCAAACTCTCTTAGAAGCTCGACCGCGGCGACCGCCTCCGTACTCCCTTCGACCACTATCCAGTTGAGTTTTTCCCCGAAGGCCGCCTCGACCGCTCTTTCGTAGTTTCTCGGGACGGAAACGAAATCGGAAACAACCCCCAGCACGCCCCTCTGCTTGCGCTCAAGCACGAACTTGCGCGTGGCGTCAGGAAGCCATTCGTAGTTGCTCTGTATCTTGTTAAGGGCCTCCACCCTGGAGACGCAGTCTTTTTTCCTGCCTTCAAGACCCCTCAGTTCGCCGAGTTTCTTCTCATGCTCAACCCTGAGGTCGTAAAGACGCGAATCGATTTCTTCTTTTTCTTTGGTGGCCGAGGTGAATTCGTCTTTTATTTCCCCTTCCCGGCGGCGGAGCGAAGAAAGTCTTTTCTCGCACTCGAGTTTTTCAAGTCCCAAGGCGGAAACCTCCCCCTCAAGTACCTCCTTTTTCTCCTCAAGCTCCTCAAGCTCCTTTGAGAAAGCGCCTATCGTGCTTCCAAGCGAGCTTCTTCTGGTCATCACGTCAGAGACTAGGTCTGCAGTTTCCTCAAGTTCCCTTTTGTCCTGCTCCCATTCGCTTTTTAAGGTCACAAGGTTCTGTTCCTCGCGCGAAATCTCCTCTGAAGCGGAAAGACGCGTGTTTTTGAGCTCTTCTGACTGGAGCCCGGCGCG
Source organism: Candidatus Dadabacteria bacterium (assembly GCA_026705445.1). Classification (NCBI taxonomy): domain Bacteria; kingdom Pseudomonadati; phylum Thermodesulfobacteriota; class Candidatus Dadabacteria; species Candidatus Dadabacteria bacterium. The sequence continues at coordinate 109,611 of JAPPAR010000011.1, read as the reverse complement.
GCTGCTTCTCTCCTCCATCTCCGAAACTTCGCGCCCGAGGCCCTCTATCTCGGCTTCAATGTTCGTTACGTAGCTTGAAATTCCGGCGATCTCCCGTTCGATCGAGGCCCTGCGGTACTCGTTTTCCCTTTTCTGCGCCCGAAGCTCGTAGATCTCCTTCTCAAGGGACCCCAGATCCTGGCCCGAAACGGAATTTTTCTCCTTCGCCTCTTGAAGCAGCCCGCGCTTTTGCTCAAGCTCGGCATCTGCCGAGCGGACGAACTGTTCCGCCCCGAGCTTTTTTTCAAGAAGCGCTTCCTTGCGCTGCTGCGAGCCCGAGAGCTTGGCCGAGAGAACATCAAATTCAAGCGAGCGAGCCCGCCCGGTGAGCTCCTCGTATTCTCTGGCGCGCTTTGCCTGAAGCGCCACGGACTCAATACGGTCCGAAACCTCGCGCTTCATATCAAGGACGCGGGAGAGGTTCTCCCTAGTCGACTCTATCCTGCTTCTGGTTTCCTTTCTTCTGAGCTTGTACTTCTCGATCCCCGCAACTTCCTCTATGAACTTTCTTTTCTCATCGGGCTTCGAAAGTATGAAGGATTCGACCTGGCCCTGTTCGACAATCGAATAGGCCCTCGCACCCATTCCGGTGTCAAGAAGCATCTCGGTTATGTCCTTGAGGCGGCACTTGACCCCGTTTATGCTGTATTCGCTCTCTCCCGAGCGGTAAAGTTTCCTCCGGATTCTGACTTCCTCAAAACCGAAGCCCTCGACCTCCTCAAGGACCAGGGACACGTCGGCCATGCCTAGGGGCTTGAGCTCGGCGCTCCCGTTGGAGATAACGTCTTCCATGCCTCCCGCGCGCAACTGTCTCGGGTTGTGTTCGCCGATTACCCACCTGATGGCGTCGAGAATGTTGGATTTTCCGCAGCCGTTGGGACCGACTATCGCGGTTATCCCCTCGGAGAAGTCTATTCTCGTCTTCAGGTAAAAAGATTTAAAACCTGCTATTTCAAGTGCTTTAATTCTCATGGGAGAATCGCGGCCCGGCATCGCTACGTTCACGCGCGTCGCCGCCCGTTTTACGCAAAATCCTCGCCGTAACCGGGAAAGTTAAAGCTCCCGCATGCGTATTATAGAAGCCCTGACAGGGCCAGAATCCTGAAGAAAGCTGCCGGGATAATGCTTTCGGCAGTACGTAAAAAAGATTCCTTATCGATCAAGGCCTTCCGGTCAGTATGAATTATACCACAATATCTAGAGGATTTACAATTTCCCGGTCGGGAAATCACCGTCCTTGGGAAAGAAGGTTCTTGTTGGGTGAGATCTTGGAGCTTTCTCTGAGGTTCTCAAGCAGGCGTTCAACCACAAGCATCTTTCGCAACGAGACCTCCTGGCGCCTGAGAGAATCCCTCTCGGTCCCGAAGTGCCCGCTGTCGGCGGGCTTTGTCTTCGCAAGCGACACTATGTAGAAAGTCTCCCCCGACTTGTAAACACGATTGGGGGTAGGACGGTTGCTTCTCAGCCCGAAGACATCTGAAATGAAATCCCCCGATTCGACGTCCAGAGGATCCTCGGACCTTGAGAAAAAACCGGTGCGCTCCACCGAAAGACCCATGGACTTGGCCACCCCGGAGAAACCTTTGCCCGAGGCGGTTATTTCCGCGAGACTGCTCCCGGCGGATTCCTTGGCCCGATCGACGCCCTTTTCCCTTTTGAGGGCCTCGACAATCTCCCCGCGCGCGGACTCAATTCCCGACCGTTTCGAGGATTGAACCCGGGTTACCTCGAAAAACCAGGTGAAATCCCGAAGCACCACGTTTGAAAGCCTTTTTTTCTTTACCGAAAAGGCCTCTCTTCTTATGGCGCCGGGGATGTCTCCGCCCGCGCCTCCGAGAGTAAACTCCGCGGTTTCTTTCACCTCAAGCGAGCTTTTTTCGGAAAGAAGGTCTGAAAAGGAACGTCTTTTCCGGAGAAACTCCTCAAGGAACTGGTTGTAGAGAAGCTTTGATTTGCCCTCTACAAGCTGCTTTTTTATCTCCCCCTTTACGTCGTCAAATGGTTTCGGGGTCCCTTTGGAAAGAAACTCCTCCGGGTAAGTAGTGTAGTAGGCCTCGATTTCCTCGTCGGAAACCTCGGCATTCTCGGTGAAATCCCCGGGAGTGAGCTTTACGTAGCGCGCCGCGCGTTTCTCAGGCTCCCAGAAAAGATCGGTGTTTTTTCTGTAATACCGGGCGATCTCCTCTTCGCTCGGTTTCTGGCCCTCAAGGTAATCCCGGGCCGCAAACGAGACGTAGTGAAGGTCGATTTTCTCCTCGCGCGCCCTGTAAATGCTTAAAAGCTCCTCGTCGCTTGCCGTTACGGAACTGTCAAGAACTGAAACGAGCTTCTCCACAAGGAGATCTTCCCTGTAGGAATCCTCGAAATCCTTCACGGTGCGGTTAAGTCCCCTTGAAATAAAGTCCCGGTAGCGTTCAAACCCCACGAAAGCGCCGTCCACCTGGAACCCCGGATCGTTTCTTATTGCGTCTGAAAGCTCCTCCTGGCTTACCCTGATCCCCAGTTCTTCGGCCTTCTGGGCGAGAAGCTTCTTGTTAACCAGCGAGTCGATCACGGAAAAATTCACGTATTCGAAAAGCTCGTCCGAGATCTCCTGGTCGCTGCGGCGCAGGCGGTCAAGCATCGAGTCCCTGAGATTATAGAACTCCGCGAGGGAAACCTTGTCCCCGTTTACCTCTACCGCAGCTCCGCCGCTTGGGCCTCTACCCCCTATACTTATTCCTCCCACGTATCCGAAGCCGATAACGAAGGTAAGGGCGAGCAGCAGAAGCAGGGCCTTAGTGAGAAGGCCTTGCCTGTTTTTTATGATATCGAATGCCAACGGGGTTTTCCTTGAAAAGACGAACTAAACTCTATATGAGCCGGTATCAACTTTCAAGCCGCCGCAGCGGGCCGCGCGGTTCCCGGCTTGACACGGATAAGGGGCTCAAATAGCTTACAGGTGAAATATCCGGGAGCACGGAGAAACTCAGATGATAACGGCACTTGGCGGCGGAAGCGGAGCCGCGAAATTCCTCAAAGGACTCACGGGGATAATTCCCCTGTCGGAACTTACCGTAATAGTGAACACCGCAGATGACATGGATCTTTACGGAATGAGGGTCTCTCCGGACATAGACACCATAATCTACAGGCTCTCGGGAAGCATAGACGAAAAAAAAGGGTGGGGGCTCCGCGGCGACACGTTCGAGTTTCTGGGCGCCGCCGCGAGGTTCGGTTTTCCGACATGGTTTGGGCTTGGGGACAGGGATCTCGCCACTCATCTGTTCAGAAAAGCCGTCACCGACGGGGGCGGGACCCTCAGCGAATCCACTTCAAAGATAGCGCAGCGCTTCGGCCTCGGAGAAATGCGCATACTGCCAATGAGCGACGACAGGGTCGAGACATGGATAGAGACGGACGCGGGCGAAATGCACTTCCAGGAATACTACATAAAGCACGCGATGCGCCCCGAGGTTCGCGGAGTCAAAATAAAGGGCGCGCGCGAGGCTTCTGCGGCCCCGCTGGTTCTTGACTCGATAGACGGTGCCGATCTGGTGATCATATGCCCGAGCAATCCCATAATTAGCATAGGCCCCATACTCGAGATAAAGGAAGTGAGAGAAAGGCTAGTCGGCGCGCCGGGACTCAAGGTCGCCGTGAGCCCCCTTATGCGCGGAAAACCCCTTAAGGGTCCGGCAGACAAACTCATGAGGGGACTTGGAATGGAGGCTTCTTCAACCCAGGTGGCCAGGCTTTACGCCGATTTTCTGGACGTGCTCGTTATTGACCGCTCGGATGCGGGAGAGGGATCCGCCATAGAAGCTCTCGGGGTAAACGTTTTAGTGACGGACACCGTAATCCCCGACGAGCAAAGCTCGATGCGTCTTTCGCAGGAAATTCTTGATTTTACAGAACCTCTGGGGCGGAAACGCGCTTCGCCCTAGGCAGGGCGATCAGGAATCCTCTTCTTCTTTTCTCTGCGGCTCATAGGGGACTATGCTGTAGAAAAAAAACTGGGGTATCCCCTTTACCTCCGGTGAATCACAGCTAGTCTGGAGCTTCACGCCGCTGTTCATGACCACTGTGTTTATGCTGTAAACCGTGGTTTCTCCTTCGACCCCGAACTCAACAGCCGTATAATCCTCCTGGTCCTTCTCGAATTCCCACCTTATATCGTAAATGCCGAGTTTTTCTATCTCCTTCCTCAAGAAATAGTCGGAGACCTGCGAAGTCTGGGAATAACACGATCTTCCCCTGAAGCAGTCAAGAAATATCTCGTCGCGAAGGTGAGAGGAGATTACATCATCGAGATTCCCACCGTTCACCCTTCCGTAATATATGCCCTCTGGAAACATGACGATGTTGGCGGCGAAGCGGTGGGCCCCCACATGGGTGGTCCTCCACGCGGAAACCCCCTCTTTTTTTAGAAGTTCCTTGTAAACTTCCGATCCCGCGGCCGCGCAGCATCCGTCGCGGGCCCCGTGGGTGCAGACCAGAGCAAGCCTCTCTTCGCAGGAGAATTTCTCTACCTCCCCGGTGCTGACAAGCTCGGGGAGATCTATCGAGAGGAGGTCTTCGTATGTTTCTATTTCGAACCTGTAGAGTTTCGGGGAAACCTCGGAAGAGTGCGCGTAGTAAAAAGCGAGGTTTCCCTTGCTTGGGCCCGGCCCTCCTATCAGCTGAATCCTGGATTCCTCAAAAGACGAAAGAAAGCCTTCAAGATGCTCTTTTACCTCCACCGGCAGCGCGCTTTCCGGAAAAGCGTCCCTTTTCCATACCTTGGAGTACTCAAGCAAAAACCAGTTCTTCACCTCAAGAGCGGTTCCGTAGAGATGTTCTCCGCTTTGGGAAGACCCTTGGGAACATGTAAGTGTTTTTTCGTCGGTCATCTCATCCTCCTTGGCTCTGCCCGCCGTTTTTTCCCCTAAGCACCGTCAGGAATTCTCTCTTCGGCACCAGATAGAAGAACTTTCCCCAGTTTTTCATCACGCCCGCGTGCCGGGAGGCGTCTTTTCCCTCCCCCCAGAAAAGGTCGACGCGGCGGGCCCCTTTTATAGCCCCCCCGCTGTCGTGGTTAACGACAAAGCGGGAAACCGGTTCCCACTGTGACGGCTCAACCGAAGAGGGAGTTTCAAAAACCGGTCTCTCGAACTCCATGAACGCCAGTGCCCCCCTGGGGAAAAAAGCCTTGTCGGTCGCTATGGTCCTGCCGTCGACGACTTCCGTTCCGAAAGAGGTCTCGGGTTTGCCCGGAAGTCCGCGGAAGAAAATGTAACTCGGGTTTTTGTAAAGGATATTCATCCTCTCTGCGTAGGACAGGGATCTCAGGTGGCTTTCTATGGCCCAGAGGCTCATTTTTTCCTTCGGAATCCACTCGAAGAGAAATTTCCCTATTGCCACGTAATCGTGTCCGTTCTGGGCGGCGTAGCCCACGACCCGCTCCTCTCCGTCCGCGAACCTTATTTTACCCGAGCCCTGAATCTGGAGAAAAAACGCGTCAACAGGGTCTACCCACGCGATCTCGAGCCTTTTCCCCCTGAGCCTTCCCCCTGAGTCTATTTCGCTTCGTGAGTAATAGGGAACCAGTTCGGACGTCCTGCCGGGGCCTCCGGGGGTGACCCTGCCGTAAAGGGACTGAAGCTTTCCCTGGGCGATTTTATCGTCCTCAAGAAACGAAAATCTCTCGAACCGCTTGACGAACCTGTCTATCCTCAAACGCACCAGGTCGTCGGGAACCCCGTAGAGCGGCTGAGTGTGCCGGGGTGTCCTGGTTCGGGAAGCGGAGAGCACCGGAGAAAAGTAAGAGGTTATAAAAACCCTGCCCCAGGGTTTTCCCGGAAAGCCGTAGAAATCGAAATTTTCCCTTACGTCCTTTATGAAATCATCCTTGGTAACGCCCGCCTCAAGCTTGGCGAGAAGATAACCGAGTGCAAGTGCGTAGTCTCCCGCGGAGACGGTTTTTTGTCCGAAAACGAGCTGGGAGTCCTTTTTCTGCGAAAGTTTCTCGACGCTTGCGCCGATGGATTCCTTCAGTCCCTCGGGGAAAAGGTCGTCGTCCATCTCGGGGAACGCGGGAACCGCCCGCATGGACTCGGGGCCCGGAATCTCCGGGGGTCTCTCGCAGGAAAGGTAGAGAAAGAGCAGGAAAACGGCTGACAGGACAGCTGCGGTTCTTTGGTTCATTTAAACCTGTTGGTTCTCTAAAGGAAAAATATACGACGCGAAACGCCCGCTAATCAGGATAAATTTATACCTTGTTACATGCGGCTTACGCAAAAATTCCGTGTCTCCGGTCTCTGCCGGGACGGATATTTTTCTGAAAAGACAGGGTAAAATAAAAATTTCGGGACAGTCTAGCCGCAGCAACCTGCGGTTTTTTGCAGTCAAAAACGGAAAAATGAAGCGGAAATTCCTTGGCATAGATATAGGGGGAACCAATATCAGGGGGAAAGTCATCTCCGAGGAGGGAGGCACGCTTGGCGAGAGAAAAACCCTCTCGGACGCCCACATGGGCATCTCCCGGCTCATGGAGAACCTGGCCGACTTCATAGAAGGATTTGCCGGGGAAGGGCTATCCGCAATCGGGATAGGAGTACCGGGGACCGTTGACCGCGCAAGCGGCACTCTTGTCCAGGCCCCGAACATAGCAAACACCAGGGATTTCCCGTTTACAGAAGTCCTTTCGGAGAAAATCGGAACCGCAACCCCCGTTTTTATACAAAACGACGCTTCCTGCGCGGCTCTCGGAGAATACCGGGCGGGGGCGGGCAGAGGATCAGGCTCGATGGTAATGATAACCCTGGGAACAGGGTTCGGGGGCGGAATAATCCTCGACGGCAAGCTCTGGCCGGGGGAAGACGGCTTCGCCGGAGAGGTGGGGCATATAACAATTAACCCGTCGGGACCCATTTGCGGCTGCGGCGCGAGGGGCTGCATTGAAACCTACGTTTCTCAGGTAGCGATAAAGAGAATCGTCCGCGAGCACCCGGAACTCCGCGAAAGGCTCGCCGGTACCGAAGAATCGGCCCTCCCCGAGCGCCTGGCGGAGCTTGCGCGCGAAAAAGACCAAGCGGCCATCTCGGTATGGAACGATTTCGGGGCGAACCTGGGGGTGGGAATATCAATTCTCGTAAACACCCTCGACGTAAAGACGGTGGTAGTGGGCGGGGGGCTTTCGGGGGCCTGGGAACTTTTTATCGGGAAAGCCCTTGAGGAAGCCGAAAGAAGGTGTCTTGGGGGAACCCAAAGGGGACTTCAGGTAAAAAGAGCGGCCTTGGGAGACGATGCGGGGGTGCTGGGAGCGTGTTACGTGGCCGAAACCGGGCTCGGGGAGAGATCCTAGGAGGCCCGGAGACTTTTCGCAAGGTCAAGCAGCTTCTGCGAAGAACCGCGAATCCTTATCCTGAGCCACGGACCCTTGGTTTCATCCGCTTTGAACCTGTTATCCATTCTTAAACCGCCCACCCAGATTATTCCGTCGCGGGTTTCGAAAACCGGCACTTTTTTTCTAAGAAATCTAGGTATTTTCTCGTCAATGAAGAAATCCTTGAGCTTCTTGGCTCCCCTCATTCCAAGCGGAACGAACCTGTCTCCTTCGGAAAAGCTCCTGAGCGTTACGGGAAAACCGACTTTCTCGGGCGCGAAGTGCCCGACGTCGGCCGCACCCCAGAGGGAGGCGTCATCCGTAAGCTCAACAGCGACCTCAAGATCCCGGGAGATCCTGTGGGTACCGTGGTTTTTTATCTCGGTTTGGGGGAACTCGCGGAATTTCTCCTCGCGCGTGAAAAAGAAAACCCCGTGCCCCGCGTGAAAAACGACTCCGCCGGGAAGGTTTACCTCAGCAGAGGGCTCCCCGGAGCCAAGCACTTCGTCAATCGCGAAAAGATGCTTGGCGGAAACCGAGTTCAGGTCCCCCTTTACGGCCAGAATCGATTTTCTCGTTACCGAGAACCTGATCGCCGGGGGCTCGCGAAGAAGTTTTTCCGTGTCTCCGAGTACGCCTCCTGCCACAACGCGGGCAATCCCCCGAAATCTTTTCTCGCCTTCGGCCGAAATGAAATCCGCTTCCGCGGCGCAGACCGCCGCCACACGGGAGAGAACCTGCTCGACGGCCGGATTATAGCTCTCAAGCAGGGGAATAAGTTCATTTCTTACCCTGTTTCTCAAAAATTCGTCCGAACTGTTGGTAGAATCCTCCCTCCAGGGCTCTCCTTTTGACTGGAGGTACTCGATGACTTCATGCTTGGTGACGGTTATGAGCGGGCGTATTATGTTGCCGGTCAAAGGTCTTATCCCGGCAAGCCCTCGGGAACCGCTTCCCCTTATGAGCCTCATTATGACCGTCTCCGCCTGGTCGTTAAGCGTGTGCGCCGTGGCGATCCTCTGGGCAGAATGTTTCGTCAGAACATCGTTGAAAAAGCCGTAGCGAAGCTCCCTGGCGGCGTCCTCGAGTGAAAGTCCGCGTTTTTTTCTGAAGCTCTCTGTGTCTACCCGCACGCATTCAAACGGAAAGCCGAGCCGCTGGGCCGCTTCCCTGACAAACTCGGCGTCTTCATCCGACTCGGCGCCCCTTAGCCCGTGATTGACGTGGGAAACGATCACATTTGTGCCCGGATAAAACTCTCGCAGGTCCCAAAGGGCAAAGAGAAGCGCCATGGAGTCTGACCCCCCGGACACTCCCGCGACAATCACGTCCCCGGGAGCGATCATCCCGAGGGAATCAACCGTTTTTCTTATCTTGGCCAGAAACATCGGAGTCGCTTTGAGAGATCCCGGCGGAAACTATAAGCCGAAACGCGTCTTCCACGGAAATATCCAGCTCCTGCAGGTCCTCTTCCGGAACCATAATGTAAATGCCGCTTGTCGGATTCGGCGTCGTGGGGACAAACAGGCTGACAAGATTATGGTCCGTCACGTTATGGCTCCTCCTAGCCTCCGTAACCCCCGTTACGAAAGCTATGGCATGGATCCCTTTTCTCGGGTACTCGACCAGCACGACCCTACTCATGCTCTGCATCTGGGAGGTGAAAAAAAGCGTCTGAACGACCTGCTTCACGCTCACGTAGAAAGCTCTCGCAAGCGGAATCTTCGAGATAAGAGACTCGCCGAACAGAATGATCCTCCTGCCGACGAAGTTCCTGGTCACAGCCCCCAGGAAAATGATCAGCAACAGCGTGGCAAGGATCCCTATGACAAAAGAGATTCCCTGAAACACGTAGGGCGGAACGTCTATGAAGTGGCGGAGTATCCCGGCAGGGCCGGTGCTGAAAAAGAAAAGCATCCACTTTATCAGCTTGTAGAGGACGAAAATGGTCACCCCGAAAGGGACGATAATCAGGATGCCGGCAATGAAGCTCTGCTTGAAAAAAGAAGATTGAGGGGGTTTTGAGTCTGGTATTTTAATCCCCCCGTTTCTGGTCAATCTTTTTCCTGAGAAACCTGCTGGGTTTGAAAACAACTGTCAGACGGGAAGGTATGTCTACTTCCTCTCCAGTGGAAGGGTTTCTTCCTATGCGGGATTTCCTTCTCGTGACCCTGAAGGTTCCGAACCCTGGGAGTTTCACCTCTTCACCGGCTATAAGCTTCTCTCTCATCAAGTCGAAAAAAAAGTTTACTATCTCAGCGGATTCCCTTCTCGAAAACCCTATTTCCTCGTATAAAACGCCTGCCAGATCCTTCTTTGTCATGAAAAGCCCCCCTTTTTAGATCGAACGCAATTCGGCCCCTATTGTTTTTTCCAAACTCTTAAGAACATCCTGCTGAACCCTGTTAGCATCCTCGTCGGTAAGGGTCCTTTCCCTGTTTCGAAGAATCAAGGAAAGCGCAACACTCTTTTTTCCTTCTTCAAGGGAATCTCCCTTGTAAACGTCAAACACCCAAGCGTTTTCTATTATACCGGAATCCGCCTTTTTTATAACCGAAAGAATTTCCCGCACCGGAACCGTATCATCGACCACAAGCGCTATGTCGCGGCGAAGAGATGGGAATTTGGGAAGAGGGGAGAATTTCCTCTCGAAACTCGTATAGACCACCGAGAGAAACGACAGGTCGAGTTCAAGCACGTACACGCTTTCGCTTATCTCGAGTTTTTCCAGAAGATGGGGATGCAGCTCCCCTACCATCCCCAGAACGTTTCCGTCGACCAGTACGGCGGAGGATTTTCCGGGCCAGAGGAATCCATGATCGGGGGAAACGGACTCAAACTCTATCCTTGAATCCACCGAAAGGACCTCAAGGCTCCTTTCAAGCACGCTTTTTATGTCAAAGAAGTCGAATTTCTCCCCGTCCCATATCTCGGGTGCCCTTTTTCCGGTGGCAATCGCCGCGAATTTCTTCACTTCGTTCGGCAACTGGTCCATGTCCTTGGGGTAAAACACCTTGCCGGACTCGAAAAGTCTTACGTCCTGATTCTGCCTTGAGAGGTTGAGTCTCACGTTTTTCACCAGGGAGGGAAGAAGGCTCATCCTCATCTCCGAAAGCTCCCGCGATATCGGGTTCATAATGCGGATCGACTCCTCAAAGCCGAACGTCCTGAGAAGTTCGGGAGACTCAAAACTGTAGTTTATAGCCTCAAGAAAACCGTAGGAGACGAAAATGTCCCTGAGCCTTTTCTCCATGACGGTTATCACGCTGGGTTTTCTGGCTAGCATGGGAACCTCCGGCAGGACGGAGGGAATATTGTCATAACCCAGAAGACGGGCGACTTCCTCGACTATGTCCACCTCGCGCTCTACGTCCACCCTGAAAGTCGGAACCCGAAGCAAAAGCTCCCCGGCAGAGATGCTCAGAACTTCAAACCCGAGACTCTCGAGAAGTTCCGCTATCTCCTGGGAATCGGTGGATATGCCGACCAGATTGCAGACCTTGTCAACCGACATGGAGATCTCCCTCGGGCTAACCGGTTCGGGATACACGTCGATAATCCCCTTGGCAACTGTTCCCCCGGATAAGCGGCTTATAAGCTCGGCGGCGCGGTCAAGCGCAAACGAAACGTTGTTTATGTCTATGCCTCTTTCAAATCTGCTCGAAGATTCGCTCTTGAGACCGGTTCGCTTGGACGTTTTTCTTATCCCTACGGGAGAAAAGTAAGCGGATTCAAGCAGAACATTGCTCGTCGCATCCTCTATTTCGGTGCCGGATCCGCCCATGACTCCGGCAAGCGCGACGGGATGATCCCCGCTGCAGATAAGCAGATCCTCGGCGAGCAGCTTTCTCTCGACCCCGTCCAGCGTTTCTATCGTTTCCCCGTCACTAGCTTTTCTGACGGAGATCCGACCCTCATCAAGCTTGTCGTAATCAAAAGCGTGAAGCGGCTGTCCCTGCTCAAGCAAAACGAAGTTCGTAACGTCAACGACATTGTTAACGGAGCGGATTCCGCAGTACTCAAGCCTCTCCTGAAGCCACGCGGGAGAAGGACCAATTCTGACTCCTTCAATGAGCCGGCAGCAGTATCTGGGGCATGCCTCTGTGTCCTCAACAACTACGGCGGACTTTTCCGAAATGCTCTCCCCCCGCTCTTTTAAGGAGAAAACCGGTTTCTGAAGGTTCTCGCCCAGTATTGCCGAGACTTCTCTCGCGATCCCGAAAATACTCATGCAGTCAGGACGGTTAGGGGTAATTCCCACCTCGAAGATAACGCCGTCGTAACCGATCTGCTCGTTCATGCTGGTTCCAAGTTCTGCCTTGGGCGAAAGAATCATTATCCCGTCTTCGTCGCCCGAGAGGCCCATTTCATCCGCGGAACACAGCATTCCCTCGGAATTCTCCCCGCGAATCTTGGAGCGTTTTATCTTGAGGCCTTCCGGAAACTTCAAGGTAGGGGGAAGAAGGGTTCCAGCTTTGGCAAAAGCGACCTTGTCCCCTTTTTTCATGTTGTCCGCACCGCAGACAACCGTGTAGGGGGTTTCTCCGTCCGTAACCTCGCAGACGCTCAGCCTGTCGGCGTTCGGATGCTTTTCGATGCTGCTTATCTGGGCGACGCAGACATCGGCAAGAGCCTTGCCCTTGTCTTCAAGCGCTTCAAGCTCCAGTCCCGCCATGGTAAGCATTTCTCCCAGTTCTTCCGGAGAAACATCGATTTTGAGGTAGTCGGTAAGCCATCCAAGAGGAAAAATCATAAATTCACCCGGCGAGTTAGGTTACACGGTATAAAAAACTGGTCAACAGTTAACCTGCTGAAAACAAAAGATTATTTAAGAAGTTAAAAATAACCTCCAAACAATCATGACCAAATCCGGGGGGCCGCGCAACCGGTCCCGTAAACAGGCGGGCATTTTAACCGGCTGAAGAGAAAAAACACGGTTCCCGAGACGGCCAAGGAGGCGCGTCCCCGCATAAAATTCTCAGTGAACTTCTTAACTGTTAACAAATTATTAAAATTTCGTTTGGAATTTCTTAATTCACTGATATGAAACACTTTTTCTTGTCGATAGATTGTGAATGAAATCCCCCGAACTCTGCAGGCTGTACCCTAACTCCCTTAAATAATTGATAATTCTCTAAACGGCCCAACCCCTCTCACTCATTCCGCCGAGTGCCCTGTGAAATGTTTGGAACTATATACTTAGGTTGACGGGTGTTTTCACTGTAGTTTACCTCTAAAGGGGCAACCAAGGTCCTTGTTGTAGCAGAATCTTTTCCACAAGAGTTTTGTTAAAGTGGACCAAGTAAGCAATTAAACCTCCGATTATAATAGTTATTGCGGGAACAGTATATTTCAAAAACATCACATATACCCAGTCTTTAGTGGCCAGAAAAGGCTCTTTTGCTATTAATGCTGCTATCTGCTTTTCCTGCTCTCGTAAATCACCATCATATTTGCGCAGATCTCTTTGTATATTCTCTATTGAACCTTCTCTGGTTGTAGGTGTCTGGGGAGATTCAAATGGCGAGAGCTTTTTTGTCATGGGTAATTAGTTAGGATGTGGCTTTTGTTTGGTCGTGTATCCAGTCCCAAACCTCACCAGGAGCAAAACCGGCATATGAACCATTCAACCTGAAAACAGTTCCGAGAGTGTCTTCTCTTTGAGGATCGCTATATATTCCTACTGTTTGTGCAACATCTTTTGCAAGGGGTTCTTTCGTAGAAATGATATAAAAATCATTGCCCACATGGAGTTTCTTTTCTTTATATTTATTTTCAATTCTCTTGCGCAATTCTTCGCGAACAGAGTCTTCTCCTATAAGCAGAACGCCAAATAATGGCATTGAACGCCTCCCGTCTCTTGGTTTTATAAAAAACTATATAAGGTTGGGAAAATTATACAACCTACCCACTAAGTATAAACTTATTACAGGGTAGATTTAATCTCAAGTACTTTTTTTAAAAGGGAACTAGAGACTTAAGCGGCCCTGTCAACGTAAGTATATAAGTCCTAAATGTTTCACGTGAAACATTCAGTCCCGCTTTTACTTTCCAATGCAGAATCTGGAGAAAATTCTGCCCAGAAGATCTTCCGTGGTCACTTCTCCAGTAATCTCGCCGAGCGAATTCATTGAGTTTCGCAATTCTATGGAGAGGATCTCCGGATACTCGTTCCGCCCAAGAAGCTCAAGGAACATACGCAGCTGGCCGCGGGCCTTCTCAATGGATTTTTTGTGCCGAAGGTTTGTAAGTACCAGTTCCGAGGCATCCGAGGCATCCAAGGCATTAGGCGAGCCCGAAAGGGTCTCAAACATGGCCTGCCTGAGCCGCCCTATCCCCTCTTTTGCAAGTGCCGAGGTTTCAATCAGCTTTTTTCGCCCAAGAATCCTCCGCAGCTTTGATCTTTCCAGTTTCTCCTCAAGATCTATCTTGTTGATCACGACAAGATGCTTCTTTTTGGCGGCGGTCTTGAGGATTCTTATGTCCAGGCCATCAAGTTCCGTACTCTGGTCCAAAACGACGAGCACGAATTCGGACTCCTCGGCTTTTTTCAGGGAAAGCTCCACCCCGAGCCTTTCTATCCGGTCTTCCGTGTCCCTTATGCCGGCCGTATCAGTTATAACGAGGGGAATTCCCCCGATATTTATTCTCTCTTCGATAAAATCCCTCGTGGTTCCGGCTATAGGGCTCACTATAGCCCTCTGAGTCTCGAGCAGGCAGTTAAGTATGCTCGATTTCCCGACGTTAGGCTTGCCCAGTATTACCATAGTCACCCCGTCTCTGAACATTCTGCCCGTGTCGTAGCTGTCGATGAGCGCTGAAAGTTCCTTTTCCACGGATCCAGAGGCTTCCTTGAGGCGGTTTTTCGCAATGGGATCTATATCTTCCTCGGGAAAATCGAGATTCGCCTCTATTTCCGCCAGAACGTCAAGAATTTGATCCTTAAGTTCGTTCACCTTGCCCGAAAGGGTCCCTTCAAGCAGAGCCTCAGCGTAGCGGAGGCTCTGCTCGGTCTGGGCGCTTATAATGTCAGAAACCGCCTCGGCCTGCGCCAAGTCCATTTTCCCGTTAAGAAACGCCCTCTGGGTAAATTCGCCCGGGGCAGCGAGAGTCGCCCCGAGGCCGATCAGAATTTCAAGTATCTTCCGGGGAACTACATATCCCCCGTGAGAATGTATCTCGGCTACGTCCTCCCCCGTATAGGTATCGGGGGAACTCATGACCACACACAGGACTTCATCCACCGTTCCGCCTGTTTCGGGGTCGATTATCTTCCCGAAACAGAGTTTTCTCTCGGAAAAACCCGTGTTCCCCGCAGGAACGAAGATTTTCCTCGCGATCGAGTGAGATTCACCACCGCTTATACGGATTACGGCCACTCCTCCCTCTCCAAGCGGGGTGGAAATGGCGGCTATGGTGCTTTCGCGCTCGGGCACAAGTGACGACATGAAAGAGAATCTACCATATAAAGCCGCATTCGGTCAGAGGAAAAAAGCTAAAAAAACCCTGAATGTTTCACGTGAAACATTCAGGGCAAATTGAGGAGGATTTTCAAAAAAACCGCTAAAATTCTATTTCTCGAGACTCTTAAGCGTGTCCATAGCAATGCTGGTGTGCGCGTAACAGGAACCGGCGGTCATGACCATGGCAACGTTTATGGCCTCAGCCATCTGCTCCGCAGTTACGCCGTCGGTGTGCGCATCCTTCACGGTTCCCCTTATACAATAAGGACATTTAGTCGCATGAGCACATGCAAGACCTATTATTCCTCTCTTCATTTTTTTACTGAGAGCTCCGTCGGCAAAAATTTTCTTATGAAGCTCCATGAAGTGGGGAGAAATATCGCCGCTGCATTCCCTGAAGCTAGCAATTTCCTTCGCTATGTCCTTTTTGAAGAAATGCCCCTCGGTAAGCGGGATGCCGCTTTCGAGGGTGTCCCAGGCTTCAAAAGCCAGGCTTGAAAACGCGAAAGGCCCCCCCATGTTGAGCCTAAGTCCCACGTATATCGATTCGACTATTTCCTGGTCGCTCGCTCCCTCTTTTTTGCTGGCTCGAACCCTTGACCTTATACAGTAAGGACAAGCCGTAATATGCGCTACGGCTACCGCGATGAGCTGTTTTTCCTTTGCGGTGAGAGCTCCGTCGGTAAAAACCGAATCATGATAAGCCATCCAAGAGTCGTAAAGATCCGGGTTCAGTTCTCTGAGATGAGCTATATCCCCACCGATCTGGGCCTTCATTATAGTATCAGACATACCGGTTATACCTCTCGTTGATTATTAGTTTCCCCGTCTTTTAAAGAACTGCGCTTGACCTAAGCACAGAAACTCCAAATCCTCGCGCGTAGAATAACTGCTTCAGACCGGAAAATCAACAGGCCGGGCACCCATGACACGGTGATTCCGTTCTGTAGAAAAAGCGTGAGTTATGTATACGAGGACGAAAAAATGGGAGTAAAAATGGTCGCGAAACAGGAAAAATCGCCTGAAAAATCGCGGAAAAAGGGACCAAAAATCGTTTTGCATGGAAAGGATGGCCCAAATTTAAATCTTACAGGTGCTCAAATCTAGAACGAAAACACCCTGCACCCATGGAGGCATGTTTTGCCCAGACGGCGGAGATGGCAGGTTACAATACAATACGGAACGATCGGTCCTTATCGAGTTCGGCCAGTTCTTCGGGTGAAAGATCCTTTGACTGAAGCAGAACCTTGAATTTTCTCCCCATGAATTCAGGCATAAAAAGCGTCTTGGCCGCGAGACGGTCTCCCTGGTTCTGGGGTTTGTCGTATGTCTTGAAAATTTCGAGAATTCCCCAGTCAACAAGAAACTGCCCCTGAGTTGCATACTTGACGGTGCCAAGACCCAAGGTATCACCGACCCTCATAAGTTCGGAAAAATTAACGTCAGCTGTTATATCCTGCTCTCCAACCCTCGTGTAGGGGTCGGAACTCAGTTCATGGCGATAAAAGCACCTGAAGGTGCCTTTTCGTCTTGCGGGGGAGTAAAGCTCGGGAGCGAGAGATCCATAGTCAATGGATAGAACAAACCCTTTTTGAAGCGCCTCTCCCACCTCGGCAAGCCATTTCCCCGACAGCAGACAAGCTTCCGCCTCTTCTCCTCGGGCGTATCCTTCCAGATATAGGTTTGAAAAGTCATAGATCCCTTCCGCTTCGGGATCCCGGAGAACTTCCTCGATTTCCCCGTTGCGAAGAGAGAGAAAAACCTCCCGGATTTCCTCTCCGTCCGACCTAAGTCTGTGAAAGGGCAGAGAATCCAGAAATTCGTTGGCGATCACCACTCCGCGGAATCCGCCTTTCCCGATCTCCTGAAGATCGTTTATCCACCGAATCTTTCCGCGGTGCCCCTCGAGCTTTTCTCTGGCCGCGAGCACCGCTGCAGGGCTTGCTTCGCTCATCACGTAGTCGGTCTTTGAGTAAAGCCCGGGGTGGTTCCGGCTAAGGTCCTCGAGTATATCAAGGGCAAGCTGCCCGCCAGAGGCCCCGAATTCCACGACGGTAAAACTTTCCCCTTCCAGCAGAAGCGACGCCTCGGCAAGGAATCGTGAGATAGTCTCCCCGAAAGAGCGGTGAACCGATGGAGCGGTGTAAAAATCACCCTTTTTCCCGATCCTCGCCTTCCCCGATGAGTAATAACCGTGCCCCGGGTGAAAAAGGGACAGTTCGACAAATCTGCGGAAGGAAATCGGGCCGGATTTCCGTATCTCCTGTTTTATAATTTCCAAAAGAGTATGCATTTTTCCTCCGCCACGGAAAATAACAGTCAGGAGATAAAATTACACAGGTTTTCCATACTTTAAAAACAAGCTGAAATCCTTCCTTATCGCCCGAAAAACAAGGAAAAAGAACACATTACGGCGGATAAAAAAGATCTGGTACCGGCTAGTATCATTTCACACAGGGCTAAAAGAGACCTTTGCGGGCCGAAAAAAATTATCAAGCAATTTCAGATAGTTAGACCTGCCAAGACGCCGAGCACTAAAAAATTCCACAATCTATCAACAGAAAAAATTGTTTGATATCAAGCAATTACGAAAATCTGGAGCTTCTCAAGGTTTCTGGCATGGTGCAATTTTCAAAAAGGCACGAGAGCGGGATCCTGCATTCACTATCAACTGGGGGGATACGGGCTGATTGCGCCCGAAAAACAACCGAAAACAGCCTCCAGTCCGAGGTTTTACGCTGGTTTACTTGCTCGAGAATCTTTTGCCGATACTGGCAAAGGCGTTATGGCTGTGAATGCTTTCGTAGTTAAGAACCCTGAGTTGGTAAGAGTCGAAACTGGGGTTGCCATGGAGTTCCGAAGCTATATTTCTCACGACATCCTCAACAAAGCACGGCTTGTTGTAAGCGCTCATTGTAACGTGGCGCTCATCTTCCCTTTTTAAAAGCGGGTAAAGCGGGGAAGAGGCCCCTCTTTCCGCAATCTCTATTATTTCCTCAAGGCATATCTCTATCGGGTCGTTTTCCTTCTTTCCTTCGTGCGTAATGGTTATGAAAACCTTGGAACGCTGGTTGTGAGCCCCGTAATCGCTTATCTCCTTGCTGCAGGGACAAAGGGTCTTGACCGGAACCACTACGCTCTGGGTAAGGCGTATGCCCTCCGGGTGCATTTCGCCGTGGTACGTGCATTTGTAATGCTGTGGGGATATCTTGCCGCTTACAGGAGCATGCCGGTTGAAAAAGTAATCAAACTCTATTTTGACGTCGGAATCTTCCGAGCCCTGCCTGTCGCAAAGGGCGATCAGGAAAGAAGCCATATTTCCCAAGGAGAAGGACCCGTTGAAATCAAGGGCAGTCTCAAGCAGGCGGCTCATGTGAATTCCCTTCTGGTCGGGGCCGAGGTTAACGCTCAGGCTCAGGGAAGCCTGAATATTCTGGTCCTTCTCAGAATCGATCTCGCAGCCTTTTATCTTAAGCGGAATCTTGAGGTCGCAGACGCCGACTCTGTCTATGGAGATATTCCTGTAGTCCTTTCTCGCCTGTATGTCTTCAATAGGCTTTTCTTCAAGTTTCATTTTCAAAGCATTTTCCTCTTTGTTCGATAGAGTAACTGCCACAAATCAAAGGCGGGTTCTTCTCAGGACGGGGAAGAATACCACAATGAAAACCCTTTGCAACAACCAGAGCCCTCAACGGGGTCTTCAGCGAAGTTTGGGATTGTCCGAGTGCCGCTTCCTGTCTCTCTGTGTTTTCTTCTCAAAATTCTTTCTCAAAACCTCCGTAAGATCAACTCCCGTCTGGTTCGCTATACATGTTAAGACGAAGAAGACGTCTGCAAGCTCGTCTCCGAGTTCCCGGCGATTTTCATTCCCTTTGAAACTCTGCTCCCCGTATGTCCTGGACATGATTCTCGCCACCTCTCCCACTTCCTCGACAAGCTGCGCGAGGTTGGTAAGCTCGGAGAAGTACCGCACTCCTACTTCCTTTATCCACTCGTCAACTTCCCGCTGATACTCCCTGACTGTTATCTCGCCAGACATAAAACCACCCTCGGCTTCTTAGCGCCCGCAACAAATCCTAAATTTTTTCCGTCCCCTTAATTCTACCACCCGAACTCTGAAAGAAGCGATTCCCTCATAACCTCGTAACTACGAGAAACAGAAGGCATCGCGTCGCCGCCCACCCCGCTTACATAAACAATACCCGCAACAGCGTTGGTAAGAAAAGCGTAATCACTTGACAGAAGCTCCTCAAGGGGAAATTTCCCGCAGACGGGCTCATAGCCAAGCCGCCCGGCTGAACGCAAAACGATTTCCCTGGTCACCCCAGGCAAAACGGGGCACTCAGAAGACGGGGTGAAAAGCCTTTTCCCTCTGGTCCAGAAAACATTGTGGCACGAGGTCTCGGCCACCCTGCCGTCGGTATCGAGAAAAAGGGCTTCGCCAAAACCCCTCTCAATAGCCTCTCTCTTCGCCACGATATTTCCCAGATAGTTAAGCGTCTTGTGCGAAAAAAGGCTGCTCTGCGGGGGTCTTCTCTCGCTGCAGACCCAGAGAGAGAGGGCATCCGGGCGTTGCGCGCGGGGTCTTACGGACACAAGAAGCGAAGCCGCCCGGGGACGTGAGTGATAAACCGCGCCCCCTTGGGCGAGAAGACAAGCTTTTACGTGCAGGTCACCCCCGGGGGACGCTCCCACGGCATCCTCGATTCTGAGCCTTACCCGGGATTCCGGGGGAAACGGGATGCCGAGAAAAGAGGCTCCCTTTCTCATTCTCTCAAGATGCATGGAGAGGAAAACAGGCGGGGATCCCTTCCACCTGAAGCTCTCGAAAACCCCTTCTCCGTAAAAAAGAGCACGGAGCGCAGGCACATCCTCAAGCCTTTTCCCGTCGAGAAAGAAAAGTTCCTCCATATCCAATGATTATAGCACCTGTCGGGACGCGATTGATGTGAGGGCCTTTGCCTTGAGTTCCGTCTCCCCGTATTCGTCGTCCGCTTTCGAATCCCACACAATTCCGCCTCCGAACCAGAAATCCGCCCCCTCGGAACTGTTCACCCCGGTGCGGATCGCGACGCTCATGGTAAAGTCCCCGCTCGGAGAGAACAGGCAGATCGCTCCGCAGTAAGGGCCCCTTTCATGGGGCTCAAGGCTGTCTATTATGCGGATAGCTTCCCTTTTCGGGGCCCCGGTAACGGATCCGGGGGGAAAAGTGCTGGCAATTATTTGAGAGAGTCCGACTCCCGGGCGAAGGCGCCCCTCGATTTCGGACTCCATCTGGAAAAGCGTACTGTAGCGGCGGACAGTAAAAAGCTCCCTTACCCCTATGGAGCCGTACCCGCATATCCTCCCGAGGTCGTTTCTCATGAGATCAACTATCATGAGGTTCTCGGCCCGCTCCTTGGGCTTTTTCCCGAGTGTCTCGGCAAGCTCCCTGTCGCGTCGTGGGTCGGGATCCCTGCGGACGGTCCCCTTTATGGGTCTCGTGGTAATGCTGTCGCCCCTTCTCCTAAGAAAAAGCTCCATGGAGCCGCTTACAAGCTCAAAACCCGGAAAACCGATAAAGGCGGCGAAGGGAACGGGCTGGGCACGGTAAAAATCCAGAAACCACGAAAGCGGCTCACCCAGGGGCTTGAAGCGGAACTTTCGCGAAAGGTTCACCTGATAAACGTCTCCCGCCGCTATATGCTCCTTTATCGCCGAAATCTTCCGGGCGTATTCTTCCCTTTCAATGTTCGAGCGGGGAAGGGGCCCGGGACCTGCCCTCTCCCGCGGGAAGGCGGAGAGAACTTCTTCCCAGGGGGCTGTGTAAAAACTGTCTTCTTCGTAAAAATGGAAAAAAAGGAAAGGGAGCTTCACCCTCTGCTTTGCGTCCGAGGTAGGAACCCCGGGAGTCGTGTAGCTTAGGTAGTCGTAGCTTATGTAGCCGAGAGCCGTGTATCCCTCGGCAGCCAGTTTCTCGACCAAACCGAGAGGGTCTTCCGAGAAGGCCTCCTCCCCGGAGCGGGAAAACAGTTTGGTCCCGTCGCTCGAGAAGCAGAGGGTGAGGGCAGGGTCGCCGAAAATCCCGGCCGTGGCAGAGGAACCTGAATCGAACCATCCTGCGCCCGAGTCTATCAAAAGGGACTTTGGTCTGTGAAGCTTCATCGCCTCCTCCCTTTGAGACTCAAAGCCCGTCGAGCACCTGGGAACGCGCTTACGACGGGGGAGGCGCGTCGGCTTTAACCGAGCGGTTAAGGATTTCGGCTATGTCCTGGACGCCGATCTCCTCCTCCTTGCCCTTGAATCGCGCGGCGTCGTCAAACATCGTGTTGCAGAAGTAGCACGCCGTCGCCAGGGTGTCGGGGTTAATGTCCGCGGCCTCGTCGAAGCGGTTCCAGTTAACCCTGGGAGCCTCTTCCTCCATCCAGATCTTTCCGCCTCCGGCTCCGCAGCAGAAACTCTTTGTCCTGTTCCTCTTCATCTCCACCAGATCGATCCCCGGAATACTTTTCAGTATCTCCCTTGGAGAATCGTAGACGTTGTTGTAGCGGCCGATGTAGCAGGAATCGTGGTATGTTATCTTCTCCTCGATCGGAGCGTCGGGGTTAAGCCTGCCCTCTTGGATGAGCTGCAGGAGAAAATCGGTGTGGTGGACGACCTCGTAGTGTCCGCCGAACTGCGGATACTCGTTCTTCATGGTGTTGAAGCAGTGGGGACAGTTCGCGAGAATCTTCTTCACCTTCAATTCATTCAGAGTCTCGATGTTCTGGACGGCGAGCATCTGGTAGAGGGCCTCCTCTCCGAGCCTTCTTGCGGGGTCGCCCGTGCAGGTCTCCGCGGGGCCCATGACGGCGAAATTAACTCCCGCAATCTTAAGCAGGGTCACTATCGCCTTTGAGACTTCCTGGCCCCTCGGGTCGTAGCCCCCGAAGCACCCAGTCCAGTAAATCACGTCAAATTCGCTTGCGTTCTCGGCCGAGACTCCGAGGATGGGAACTTCCATCTCGGAAAGCCAGGCGCCGCGGTCGGCCTCCGGGAATCCCCAAGGGTTTCCGTTGTTCTGAAGCTTCTGAAGGGTCCTCGTGGCGGTTCCGCTCATGCGGCCCTCAAGGGTAAGGAACCTTCTCATGTCCATTATCTTGCCCATCTGGTCAATGAAAAGCGGGCACTGCTCAACGCATGCGTTGCACGTGGTGCACGCCCAGAGCTCCTCGGGCGTCACCCACTCGGTGTCGGGAAGATCGGGCTGCTCTTCCTGGGGTTTTCCGGCGAGTATGTCTTTCCCCTCGCTTGAGACGTAGTGGCGAAGCTTAACGACGATGTCCCTCGGAGAGAGCACCTTCTCGGTGTTCCACGCCGGGCAGTTATCCGTGCACCTTCCGCACTCGGTGCAGGTATAGGCGTCAAGTATGTCCTTCCAGCTGAAATCGGCTATCTTCGAGGAGCCGAAGTGGTCAAGATCCTCGGGGATTTCCTCGAAATCGAGCTTCGAGAGCTGCCCGCGGGGTTTCAGGCTCTGGAAAAAAACATTGAAAACGGCCGTAAGAACATGGCTGTGCTTGGAGTAGGGAAGGTAGTTGAGAAAGGAAAGCACTATGAGAATGTGGAACCACCAGAAAAACTCCTTCCAGAAAAAGGTGCTCCCGGTGCTCATGCCCTCGTAGAGCCCGGAAAAGGCCCCGGACACCGGCAGCATGGCGGGACTCGTCTCGGCAAGCGCTATCCTCGCCCCCGTGGTGAGAAAGGCGGTGATCATGAGGCCGAATATAAGACCCAGTATCACGACCGCGTCGGGCCCGTTAACCTCCCTTCTTCTCCCTATGGTGAGCCTGTTTATTATGCCCATGCCTATGGCCACAAGAACCAGGGCTTGCACTATGTCGAGGATCAGCTCGTAGATTCCCCCCATGGTTCCCGGGAAAAAGTGAAATCCGGGAACGACGCCGCTTACGAGCATCTCCACCGTCCCCACCGTTATTATGACGAACCCCCAGAAGATCATGGCGTGCTCTATGCCGGCGAAGCGGTACTTGAAAAGCCTCCTCTGGCCGAAAACGTAGACGATGACCTTCCTTACCCTCTCGGGAATGTTGTCAAACCTGTTGTCTTCCTTTTTTCCGAGAGTGACGAGTTTTAAGAGAAGGCGGATGTTGTAGGCGAAAAAACCGAAGGCCGCTATAAGCAGCAGAAGCATTATCACGGATTTAGGGTTCATCTAGTTTCTCCGAAGCAAGACATGGAAAAAGCAGCATGAATTATATTGAATTCGCGGGGTTTTATCAAGCCGGGAGGAGAGTGCCGGTTTTCTCTTCCATGGTGCTGAAAAGGCGGCATCCGAATCTGTTCGGCAGAAAACAGATTCCCTGTTTCGCTGCCCGGGACGTGCTCTCCCGGGCCAAATTTAACCTTTCCGGCGCCTCTCCCTCTGCCGCGCACACAGACCCCGGGTCAGGAGCCTTGCGTTGCGCCAAGGCGCCTTCCCACCGAAGCCGCAAGAAACAGAACCGCTGCGATCAGAAACAGATTAAAAGTCCCGGCCTCAAGCTCGTTTCCGCTTCCGGAAGCAATCGCGCATCCTCCGCCTCCGCCGCTGCCGTCGCTGCCACCGCTACCACCCTGTTCCGACCCCGGGTAAATACCGGAACCGAGAACATACTTCGTACCCCCTTCTATGCCGAAATCTGTACGTATGAAATACCCGATCTTGACCGATGTGCCGGGGGAGCGGCCGGGGATGGGGTTCCCCGCCTCACAAAACACATCTTCATCTTCCGGGGACGGCCCGGAAGCAGGTGCTGTCTCTTCACAGAGCACCTCGTCACCAATAACAGTCGGATCTTCCCAAAGGTAAGTGAGGAAACCCTCTCCCGGGGTATCGTCTTGCCTGTCTACCTCTTCTAAAATGCGTTTGGCAACTTCAACTCCGTTGTCATCCACAAGACGCAACGACCTGTCTTGAAGCTGCGGGGAGTTTCCGTTAAAAATCCCGTACATCTTATCCGTACCGGTAACTATATAGAAATATATGGAACCCGACTGCCAGGGCGGTTCCCTCCAGCACGGCATAAGCTGAATCATTCTCATCAGCGGAAGCCTTCCCCGGGAGTTACCAACCTTGGCAAACTCCTCGGTAATGTGCGCCTCAACCCCCTCCAGGTAACGCACTAGGCTTGACTCGTCATTCACCATGTCGGCGCTAAGCCAGCCCTTTCCGGAGAGATCGGGACACGCGTCAAGCGACTTGGAATGATCCGCTTCCCTCAGCTCATGATCAAATCCGCCAACGTGTATAAAGGAATCCCCTGCTTCGCCCGTATCGGAATCCCCAACGGCGCAGATATGCCTGCCACCTCTCCCGGTCCTGTCGTCCTGAACGCAGACCACCTCGTCACCCGCTCCTTCCGCCATGTCCATCAGTCTCCGGAAAAGCGGGATGCCTCTCAAGGATCCGCTCAGGGCCCCGGGATGCCTCCCATGAAAAAGTATGATGTCGCCTGACTGAAAAGGAGCGTCGGTCGCTTCCCCGCCAGTGGACTTGTTAACGGTAATTACGTACGTGTCGCCGTGGCGCCATACTCCGTTATTGTTTCTCAAGGCGTTTCGGAATTCTACTCGACCCTCATCACTTGTGACCCGCGGCTCCCGGTGCTCTTTCATGTGCAACAAGAAATTTCTCATATCGTCCATGTCTCCCGCGCTCGCCTCCTTGGCAGTTACGCCATGGTGCGCAAAAGCGGGCGAGGTGGCGGAAAAAACGATTGTACAAAAGAAAAGCAGGGTGAGCGCAGCAAATTTTTTCATGATTCAAAATCCCTCTCTTTTTGCCAATACAAGCTATAAGTTCCGGTCAACTGCGGACCTCAATTCTTTGCCAGTTGATAATAACCGGATAGTCTTAAAAACGGAATTGAGACAAATTAATTCCTGTAATTTTAGATTCTTGCTTGATCAGGTCCGTGAATATCAGGGTTCTGCAGAGTTTGTCGGTTTTGCGGTGATTTTTGGGGAACAAGTGCCCGTACGCGGGTTCGGGAATCCAGAAACGCCGTTACGGACGGGCGCCGGAGGCTCAAGCGACAAAAAGGAGTAACAAAGAATGATTCATAAGTCTTATGAGGCAATTAACCGGGTTGTACCTTGGAATATGATCCTTGCAGTGCTTATCCTGGCGACGGGCCACTCCATGGCCTGGGATGCATCCGCAAGAGAAGGGAACCTTGTCGGTAACCGGCCGTATTCCGAAGCGATATCCGGCAGTCTGCACCCCGTGAAAGTTATCACCCGCAGGGACATTGAGCTCTCAGGCGTAAAGAGGATGAGTGATCTGTTGGGTCGGTCGGCTTTTAACAATTTCGGCATTGCAAGGCCGTTGCGCACTCTGACCCTGATTAACGGGCGTCGGGTCTCAGACGCCGGGGTTGACACGGAAACCATTCCGATCGCGGCTGTCGAACGCATTGAAATCTTCGCTGACAGCACAAGCGCCCTGCATGGCGGGGGAGCGGTCGGCGGCACCATAAATATCGTTCTCAAGAAAAACTATGAAGGCCTTGATATCCAGCTAAACGCCGGGCGTCCCCGCGGTGAGGGCGCCGATTCCGAACACTTAAGCGTTCTCTGGGGCACAGGCGTTGGAGAGGGAAATCTTACTGTCGGGGCGGATATCTTCCGGCGGGACGAGGTACGCGACATCGACCGAGATTACAGCCGTGCCAGATATCAGGCCGGAGGTTCCTTCGCCAACACCGAAGGAGTGTCGTCTCTCGGCAACACGGTTTTCCTGGTAAAAGACGACGGAGGACGGGTCTCGGGAGCGCTGGGCGACTGCGATGAAAGCGTGTATACGGGGGAACTCACGGATCCTCCGGGCGGATTTTTCGGCACCGTCTGCGGGTTTGCCTATGCGGACATCGCGTGGCATCTGGATCGCAGGCGGGATGACCACGCGTTTATGAATTTCAATTATCCGGTAGGCGACGCGGCCGATATATACATTGAGGGACGCATAACCAGGGAAGAGCTAAGGAACCTGTGGGCGCCGGATCCGAACGTTTTCTCCCTTGCGCCGGACGAGGCGCTGAGAAACACCCTCATTGAAAGTGGAAACTTTGAAGGTCTTGACGAGAGCAATTTCCCCGAAAGTATCACGGTAGGCCACCGTTTTCTGGGGCACGGCAACCGCCTGTGGGTTTCGGACCTTGTAGATTATGATATTACGCTGGGGCTGCGAGGGGACATTAAGGACAACATAAGATATGACGGCTATGTTCACTACAATCGCTATGACTATGGCGTAGATGGCCATACGTTCATTAATGAACCCGTAATAAACGCCGCTATTGAGAGCGGAGATTACGACATCCAGAATCCGCTTTCCGAAGCCGAAGAGCACAGGGCCGCGATCAGCGAGAGCAGCGTGCAGAGCGAGTCCAAATACGAAGATGAACACCTTGAGGCGGGGGTGGCGCTTGACGGCCCGCTGCTTGAGCTCATGGGCAACAAGCTTCGCTGGAGCGCCGGTCTGCAGGTCGCTAAAGTGGAGCAAAGCAATTCCAGAGAATATTTTAATCTTCGTGGTGAGCCGGTTAACGCGGACGATGTATTGGGGGGATCTTCGCAGTCGCTTATGGCCGATCGTCGGCGCCTCTCAGCTTTTGGCGATATTCTGGTGCCTTTGGGAGATGCGGTGGACGTGTCGTTTGCCCTCCGCCACGATGATTTTGATGATGTCGGGGGAGCCTTTTCGCACAGGATAGCGACGCTTTACCGCGTAATACCCAATATCGCGTTGCGCGCATCATGGAGCGGGGGAGCGCGAGCGCCCGGACTTGCAGCCCTGCATGTGGAGGAATTTGTCTATTACCCGTATGTATGCGACGCTGACACGCCGACTCCCGATTGTCCCAGGGACCAGGTGCGGGTGGTCACAGACAGTAACCCGGAACTGGAACCGGACGAGGCCGAAAGCCTTGGCGCCGGTGTCTCCGCGGGCTGGGGTCCGTTCTCAGCCGACTTTGACTGGTTCCGTCTTCGTCTTCAGGAAACACCGGCCACTTTGAGCACGCAGTTCGTCGTCAGCCTAGAGAGAAGCGGGAGGCTTAGCGAGTATCCGGGACTGAGCGTGACGCGTTCTGACAGTCGATTAACAGAAATCCGCAACCCGCTGACCAACAGCGGAGAGACTGACATGGACGGATTCACGGTCCGGCTCGGCGGCGACTTGAAAACCGATCTGGCGAATTTCATGCTCAATGCCAACTGGATCAGGATAACGAATTACGAGAGGCGCGTAGGAGTGGAGACGCAGCCCGGAGATATTCCGCGCAACCGTATTCATGTTCTGCTCCGCGCAGACCGAAACGACCTGACAGCGCAGTGGAACATGCACGCGGTTACGTCTTTCCGGAACGAAACCGACACTAAAACCTTCAGAAGGTGGATAGGGCACGATATCGCGCTTAGCTGGAGAAACGCTTTTGGCTTTAACTGGTTCGAGCTCACGGGAGGCGTTATGAATATTGGCAACGAGGGCCAGTCCCGTCCTGATTCCGATGAGGATCACATATTGTATCTGGATTCGATCCTGGGACGCACGTTGTTTCTGACCGCAAAGTTCGAGATCTGATACGCACAGCTGTTTTTTTCTAACGAGCTGCTGCTGGAAAAGACCTGACCCTATATAAATGTTTTCTTTTCGAAAAAACTACGTTCGTGTATTCTTACAGGAACGTGAAGATCTTTCTCTACTACGACTACATCTGCCCTTTCTGCTTTCTGGCCACGGAGAGGGTGCTTGATCTCGCAAGGGAGTTCAGCCTCGAAGCGGAGTGGCTCGGCGTCGAGATTCACCCCGAGTACCCGGCCGAGGGAAAAAGACGGAAAAAGACGGAGAGGACCATCCGTATCTCGGAAACCCTTGAGAACGTGGCCGCCGAGGCCGGAGTGGAGATAAAGCTCCCGGGATTCGTAACCAATTCGAGGCTCTGCCTTGAGGGAGCGGAGTTTGCGAAGGAGAAAAACAACTTCATGGAGTTTCACAAGGCCTGCTACACGGCCTATTTCAGGGAGGGAAAGAATATAGGTCTTCTCGAAACCGTTCTCGAGGCGGGCGAGAAGGCGGGTCTTTGCCCCGAGGAACTCTCAGAATCTCTTCGGAAAAGAAACTTTTCAGAGAAAATAGAAAAGAACATGGAAAGCGCCCGGGAAAACATGGTCCTCGGCGTCCCCACCCTTTACCTTGGAGAACTCAGGATACACGGGATCCAGCCGCTTGAATCATACAGAAAACTTATAGCAAGGGAACTCCTGCGTGAGCAGTCTCTTCACTGACCTGCAAACCCCGGGAGATATCGGCAGAGCAAGTTATTCCCCCGTTCGCAGGTGAACCTCGCTTATCATCCTCGGGGTTGAGGAAACCACAGTGAAAGTCTTTCTTTCGAAAACTATCACGGTTCCGGGGGCGGGAATCGAGCCGTGTGTGTAGAGAAGGAATCCTGCCAGCGTCTCGTAATCCTCTTCCTCCGGAATGGCAAGCCCGAGGCCGTCGTTAAGCCGTCCTATCTCGACCGTGGGGTCTATGAGGTACTGCCCGGCGCCGAGCCTTCTCCACGGGGTCTCGCCGGTGTCGTACTCATCCTCTATCTCCCCCACCACCTCTTCGATTATGTCCTCGAGGGTTATGATTCCCACCGACCCCCCGTACTCGTCAACCACAACGGCCATTCCGGCGCGTCCCCCCTTCATCTCGTCCATAAGTTCGTTCACAAGCTTTGATTCCGGAACGTAGAAGGGAGGAAGGGCGTATTGCTCGACGTTCTTGTCAAGATCCTGCTCGCCGAGAACGTAAAACGAGTTGAGTATGCCGGTTATGTTGTCGACCCGGTCGCTGAAAATCGGAATTCTCGAGTGGCTTTTCTCCGCTATGAGCCTCCTGACGTCGCGAAGCGTGGACTTTCTCTCAAGCGCGTCTACCCTGACAAGCGGAATCATTATCTCTCCGACCGTGGTCTCGGAGTAGCCGAAAATCCTGCGAAGAACCCTTCTCTTGTAGTCCGAACTCGGCTTGTCCTCGTCTTCTTCCATCACGTCCTCAAGCTCCTCGCGGGTTATGGAACTCATGTTCTGGCCCGGACGGTTCAATATCCCTCGGGTAAAGAGGTTGACGAAGAAAAGCACCGGGTAGAAAAGCTTGGAGAAAACCCAGAGCGGATAGATGATCCAGAGCACTATTGAGTTCCGCTTGCTCTCGAATACCGCCTTGGGAACCACCTGGCCGAAAACGACGATGAGCGGGGTGAGCACGGCCACCGTGTAGAGACCGCTTCGCTGCCCGAAGATCTCCTCGAAATAAAAGGTGAGCACCAGGGTGTTTATTATGAGCGAAAGGTTAACCCCTATGAGGGTGGTGCCGATGAAGCTTTCGATCTTCGAATGGGCGTCAAGAACCAGCCCCGCGGCGGCGGAGCCTTCATCGGCGAGGGACCTCATCTTTATCTTGTCGCAGGAGATGAGTGCTATTTCCGAACCGGCGAAAAACGCCTGCAGAATCAGAAACAGCAAAATAAGAAGGACCACTAACTCAATGGACATCGCCGCGCGCCTCCTTGTTAACGTCAACCCTTATCTCGGAAATCCTTTTCCCTTCCATGCTCTTTACCGTGAAAACCAGTCCGCCGAACCCTATTTTTTCCCCCTCGGCGGGCAGCCTCCCGAAAAGATCGAAAACGAAACCGCCCATGGTCTCGTTTTCCATGCGAAGCGGGATCACGGCCTCCTCCAGTATGTCTCCCAGGTTCCCAAGCCCCGCCGAGCGCGCGACCGAGAAAAGGTAGTCGTCGTTGAATTCCTCTATCTTCATTCCCCCGGGAATCGTGATCGCTCCCCCGCGGACCGCGGGCGCACTCTTGTCGGGCACCGACCTTTCATCCTCTATCTCTCCGAAAAGCTCCTCCAGTATGTCTTCCATGGTCACCAGCCCGTCGAACCTTCCGTACTCGTCGACAACTATCGCTATGTGAATCCTGTGCATCTGGAGCTCCCGCAGAAGCGCCCCCGCGGGCTTGGAACGGGGTATGAAATACGGCTTCCTCAGGCACTCGCTCACGGTGGCCGCAAGGTTGTGCTCGGTAAAATTCCACTTAAGAAGATCCTTGCCGTAGAGAACGCCCACTATGTTGTCCTTCTCCTCCTCGTAAACCGGTATCCGGGAGCGGCCCATCTGGCGGACCCGGCCCACGGCCTCTTTGACCTCAATATCGTGGGGAAGCGTGAAGCAGTCTATGGCGGGAGTCATTATCCCGTGGGCAGGCAGGTCCTCAAGCTTGAAAAAGCCGTCGGCAAGGTATTTTTCAACCTCGTTGAGCACCCCTTCGTCCCTCCCCATTCCCACCAGAACTTCAAGCTCGTCAGAGGAAATGTCGTTTCCCTGCGCGCGGTGTCCAAGGCCCGCCCCGAAGGCCCTTATGAAAAAACCGGAGACGAACAGGATCGCCCACCTGATCGGGGTGACCGCGACGTGGAAGGAATAAAGGGGAAGGGCAACCGCCTTCGAGATCGTTCTCGGGAACTTCACCCCGGCGGTCTTGGGAACGATCTCACCGAACACAAGGAGCGTGGGAGAGGCTATGGCCAGGGATATGAGGGCTACTGTCTGCTCGGGGGTGTCCTGGAGATATTCTCTCGCCGTGAGAGCTATTACGCTTGAGTAGGCTATGTTGAATATCTCGTCGGCCAGAAGAACCGTAGTGATTAGCTTGTGGGAATTGGAAAGGAGCTTCCCTATGGCCGCAGAAACTCTGCCTCCCTGCTTCGATATGCTTTCTCTCTGCGGACGGCTGAGGGAGAAAAGCGCCCCCTCGCTGAAGCAGAAAAACGCTGAGCAGCACAGCAAAAAAAGAATCAGAATGAAATTTTCGCTCAAAAGAATCTTACCCCCGTGGATGAATCAGCAGAAGTGCTCAAACCCAGCGGTATCGTAAAAAACCTCCTCTCCCCCCTCGTCAAAAAGCCTTATTTTCCGCCCGGCGGTAACAGAACCGATCTTCGAGATGGCAATCCCGCAGAGACGAGAAACCTCCTCTATCGAGGCGCGGTTCTGCGAAGAAGAGGTGAAAAGAAGCTCGTAGTCCTCCCCGCCGGAGAGCGCGAGGCGGTAGCCGTCCTCCGAGAACCTGCCGCAGAGGGAAAGAAATCCTAGGGAAAGCGGAAGGCTCCCGAGGCTTACCTCGGCCCCCAGCCCGTGCTCGGAAGTCAGCTTCTCAAGGTCGCAGAAAAGCCCGTCGCTTACGTCTATCATCGAAGAGGCTATCCCGCGTTTCGCGACCATCCTGCCAACCTGGAGGCGCGGCGTGGGCTCGACGTGTCTTGAAACGGCGCCCTCGCATCCGTCAATCCCGCAATCGCCCGAGAGGGCCCTCAGGCCCAGGGCGGAATCCCCCAGGGTTCCGGTCACGTATATGTCGTCTCCCTCAGAAGCCCCCGAGCGCAGGACAATATCGTCGCTTGATGCTTCCCCAAGCGCCGTCATGTTTATGAAAACGGTCTGGGATTCCGAGAGATTCCCCCCTATAAGGCAGACATCAAACTCCCGGCAGCCCTCTGCCACCCCTTCCGAGAGATCCTCTATGAACTCCATTGAGTCCGCGCTACGACAGCCGAGGGAGCAGAGAAGGTACCTCGGCACCGCTCCCATCGCCCCTATATCGCTCACGGCGACGCAGACCGCCTTCCTGCCGAGCTGCCTCGGGGTCTGAGTTCCCAGGCGGAAGTGAACGCCTTCAACAAGGGTGTCCGTCGAGGCGACAAGGCATGCTTTGTCTCTGATTTTTACAACAGCGGAATCGTCCCCTATCCCCGTCAAAACTTCTTTCTGAGTAGCCTTGAACCTGTCGGCCAAAAATCTCAAGGCATCTTCTTCACCCATTTGCAGTTAGAAATTGTATTGTAAACGCAGTTGCGTGTCAATTGAGCCGGAACATCCAAAAAAAATTTTTCTCCCCTGTACACAGGCACAGAAGCGGGGTTTCGGGCGGGTGGAGAAGCTGTTTTTCTTGACACTAAAAACCGATGCAATTAGAATTAAATTCCACTTTCCGAAGGGTGGGTTGGGATCTTTTCTGAAGTATCCGTTTTAGGGTTGTTCTTTGCTTTTCAGGAGAAGAGCTGTTGAAAAAGACAGAGGAAGTTGCGCACGACAACCTAGCTGCTGAAAACTACAAATCGGAACAAAAAATAGAGTTTGACTGGGACGCCGTTCTCGAAGGCGTCAAGAAAGACCTTTACTTTCCCCCCTCATGGCTGTTTTCCATAAAAGTCGCAAAAATCGAGGGGAAGATGGTCACGCTTGAGGCGAAAACCCACTTCCAGGCCCTCTGGGTAAAAAACCACTACCTGCAGCTGATAAACGACGCTGCCCTCAACCTCTACGGAAAAGAAGGCTTCCAAGTAACCATAGATGCGGGCGAGGAGAACTCCGTTGCCCGGGAAAGTAAAAAAGACAGGGTCCTGGACAACGGGGGAACCAGAGAACCGCACGATCCCCAGACAGCGAGCTTTTTCAGTTCATCCAACACGTTTGACAACTTCGTCGTCGGGCCCAGCAACCAGTTCGCCCACGCCGCCTCATACGCCATAGCGGAGAACCCGGGAATGGCCTACAACCCTCTTTTCATACACAGCGGAGTGGGCCTCGGGAAGACCCACCTCCTCCACTCCATCGGGAACCACATACTCAAAAAGTACGGAACCCGCCTGAATACCTTCTGCATCTCAGCCGAGCACTTCACAAACGGGGTGGTGCAGAGCATAAAGACAGGTTCGATGGACAAGTTCAGGAACCTCTACAGGCTGAACTGCGACGTCCTGCTGATAGACGACATACAGTTCATCGCCGGCAAGGACAGCACGCAGGAGGAATTCTTTCACACGTTTAACTCCCTCTACACCGCGAAAAAGCAGATCGTCATAACTAGCGACAAGCCGCCGAGCATGATGAAGAACTTCGAGGAGCGCCTGAAATCCAGGTTCGAGTGGGGGCTTACGGCCGACATACAGCCGCCGGAAGTTGAGACCAAGATAGCCATCATAGAGAGAAAGGCCGAGGAGGAACAAATCGAGATTCCGGCCGACGTGGCTTCGTTCGTGGCCCAGAATGTCCTCTCCAACATAAGGGAGCTGGAAGGCTCGGTGAACAAGCTCTTTGCCTACTCCAAGATGTTCAGAGAGAGAATAACCCTTGAACTGGCAAAGCAACTCCTCAGCAACCTGGTAAAAAAAGAGACCCCGAAAATAATAACCATAGACCTCATCCAGAAAGAGGTAAGCTCCTTCTTTGAACTCACCGTGAAGGACCTGAAATCCAGCCAGAAACAGAAAAAAGTTTCTGAGCCTAGGCAGATAGCGATGTTCCTTTCGAGAAAATACACATCCTCGTCGTTCCCGGAAATAGGGAACAGGTTCGGAGGGAAAAACCACTCCACGGTGGTCCACGCAGTAAAAAACGTTGAAAAAAAGATCGGAAGTGATCCCTCGGTATCAACCGCCGTCACAGCGCTCTCAACCACCCTCGAGAAGTTCATCACATCCTGAACCAGCCAAAAAACAGCCTGTCAGAGAAAACTGAAAATGCTGTGCAAGAACCCTTGTTTCCGCACAGTTATGGAACGAACAAAAAAGGAAGGTGTGAATACCTGTCGGGAAAAAGAAAAGTTATAAACACGGTCCTTAACCAAAAAGTCGAGGGGTTCTAGGAGATTTCACTGATTTCACCCTTTTCACAACAATTACTACTACTGCTACTAGCAAAGCTTTAAAGCTTATAAAAGATAGAAACAGTAGCGGAAAAGCATCTGGGCTTGTGATTTATGGTTTTGTAGGGAAAAGTGGTTATTATCATACGGAGAAGCTGTTTACATATAAAAGGAATAAAGAAAAGAAGCTTTTTTCCGAAACCGGAGGTTTTTTTCTCAAAATGATGTTTAAAATCAAAGGCGGAGATTTTTCAAGAAAGCTGGGAATGATCCAAGGAGTGGTGGAGAAAAGAACGACCATGCCGATTCTCTCCCATGTTCTTATGAGTTCTACAGACAAGGGCCTGTTTCTGGAAGCTACCGATCTTGAAAACACGGCAACGGTTTTCTGCGATGCCGAGACTGAAGGAGAGTTCAAGATGGCGGTTCCCGCGGGGATCCTTTCGGATCTCGTGAGGGAGATCAAGGAAGAAGAGGAAATTTCGGTCACCGCTACCGAGAACAACTGGATCGAGGTGGTTACCAGCTCGGGTTCTTTCAGGATAGCGGGGCTCGCGGCCGACGATTTCCCCAGGATACCCGAGGTTTCTTCGGAGAACCTGTTCCAGGTTTCCTCCGAGAGGCTTGAGGAGATGATATCCAAGACGGTCTTTTCCGTCTCCGATGACGAAATGAGAAGGAGCCTCTCAGGGGTGTTTTTCGAAAAAAGAGGGGAGCAGACACTCAGGCTTGTCGCTACTGACGGTCATAGGCTCAGCTTCGTCGATGAAAAAATAGAGAACCTTAACCTGCCGAAGGATATCCTGGTTCCCAAAAAAGCGGTTATGGAGATGAGGAGGCTTCTTCGCCTCTCTAAGGAAGTCAGGGTCGGGAGCAGCGGAAACTTCTTCATTTTCGAGTTAAACGACGAAAACCTTGTTTTCATTTCCAGGGTGATTGACGCTGAGTTTCCGGACTACATGCAGGTGGTTCCGGTCTCGACGAAGAACACGGTCACGGTCGATGCATCCAGGCTTCTGGTTGCGCTCAGGCGGGTTTCCCTTTTTTCCGCGGACAACGTGAGGGGCGGGGGCAGGTTCGTGGAAATGGCCTTCGGCGAAGG
Source organism: Candidatus Dadabacteria bacterium (assembly GCA_026705445.1). NCBI lineage: Bacteria > Pseudomonadati > Thermodesulfobacteriota > Candidatus Dadabacteria > Candidatus Dadabacteria bacterium. Next base: position 74,937 of record JAPPAR010000011.1, on the reverse strand, counting down.
GAGGCTGCTTCTAGGCGCCTATCTTAACACCGGCGAGGGGAAAGAAAGCATACCGGTTGAGTATTCGGGGGATGAGGTGAAGCTTGGTTTTAACTTCACGTATTTTCAGGATGTTCTTGATGCCGTGGGATCTTCGGAAGTGATAATTGGTTTTTCCGGCCACAAAAACCCGGTTTACTTGGTTCCCTGCTCGGAAGGCGAAAAGCAGGACGGCTACGTGAACGTGATAATGCCAATGGAACTTGACGCCAGAGCGGCGGAGGGGCAGGCGAGGGAATAATCCTCGTACCTTTAAGATGCTAGGTGGATTCATCGGAGTCGATTTTTCCGGCGGGAAGGTCAGGACCGTAACCGCAAGAAGGGGACTCAAGGGGACTGAAGTCCGCAAGGCCTCCTCCACCGGGGGGCTTGGGAGCGGCGACACGTCAGCTTTTCTCAAAGACAAAATTTCTCTCGGGACCAGAGCCGTTACCGGAATCTGCTCTTCCCCGCTTCTTCTCAGGGTTCTCAAATTTCCCTTCACCGATTCAAAGAAGCTCAGGCGAGTTTTCCGCTTCGAGCTTGAGAACTCAACCGGGTTCACCCTGGGAGAGGACGTGCTGTCCGACTACCACGAGGTGAGGAAACCGGAAGGGGCCGAGATCATCGTTCCCGCTTTTGAGAAGGAGGCGTTTGAGGGCTATCTGGGCTCCCTGCGGGAGTCTGGTGTGGATCCGGACCAGGTGACTTTCACACCGGTTGCGTTTTCTTCTCTGGGGGAACTTATTGAAGGGCCGAGACCGCTTCTCCTTATAGACGCCGACCAGGACCACCTCAATTTCTCGTTTTTTGACGAAAGCGGGCTCAGCAGGGTGAGGAACTGCGACGACTCCCTCGAGAGAATGAAAAAATCCCTTGCCGCGGATGACCTCGACTTGGAGCAGATAAACAGCGACGAGGAGAAGAGGAAGGGGTTTCTTGAAAGCTGCCGCTTCATCACAGAAGAGATAAGAAACACTATACGCTACTTTGAGGGAGAGACGGGAGAGGAGGTAAAGAACCTGGTTCTCACCGGAGGGATATGCGAGGTGGATGGAGTTACAAAAGAACTTACCGAGCAGCTCGGCCGGGAAGTGAAAAGAATTTTCATAGAGCAGCTCGGCCACAATGACTCTCCTTTTTTCGCAAGGGCGTACGCTCTTGCGCTTTACGGAGGTTCCTACGGCAAGGGAGGAAGACTCAACCTGAGAAGGGACGGATACAGGCCGCGGGGGATGGCGGGGGTTTTATTGAAGGAATTTCGGGTTCCCGTCGCCCTGTGCGCCGCCCTGCTTCTTGTGTTTGTTTTCGGGCGCGTGACGGAAGTGGTCTCCGCCAGGAGCAAGATGAGTTCCATACGCTCCGAGATGGAGATGGATCTCAGGAGGGAGTTTCCGCAGGCCGCGGGGACGCAGGACCCGGTTGCTTTTTACAGGGGGAAGCTTGAAGTCATCAACCGAAAGCTCGACATACTGAAGCAGGTAAGAGGGGCCCACAGCCCGCTTGAGGTGCTGACGGCGGTTTCCGCCGCCATTCCGAGGGACGTGAGTTTCTCCGTTGACGAAATAAGGATCGAGGACGGGGGCAAGACCAAGATATGGGGCAGGAGCGATTCCTACGAGGAGATAGCGTCGATAGAGAAAGCCTTCTCGGAGTCCGGCAGCTTCACCCAGGTGAAGATGGGGCAGGTTGGAAAGGCCATTAGCAGCGGTTTGAAATTCGAAATATCAATGGTCGTCAGGTGAAAATGAAGGAGCTGGTGCAAAGACTGGTGCAGGGACTCAAATCCCTTCTCTCGGCGGTTCTGGGAAGAGCCGAACCCTTGGCGCGAAGGGTAAGGGAGCTCATAGACAGGGGACAATTCTCCGCGAGGGATATCCGCGCCCTCAAGATAGCTGCCGCAGCCCTTGCCGTTTTCATACTCTTTTCCGCCTACAGGGCGGTTTTCCCCGGGGGTTCCGAGGTAAAAAGCGAGGTAAGCCAGGTGAGACTGCAGCTAAGCGAGATGAGGTCCATTAAGGAGGAGTACCGCTACTCCAGGGATCTCCTGGCCGAGTTTAGCGGTTCGATGAAAGAGGAGAGGGATGCGCTTATTTCGGTTGCGGAGAAAGCGCTCGTAAGAAACGGCATAGACCCCCGCTCATTTTCCATAAAGGGAACAAACCCGTCGGTCAGGGGGAAAGGGATAAACCGGGAAAGAGCGGTCCTGGTCAAGATAAACAAGGTGCCCGTCCCAAGGGTGTTCAACGTTCTCTATACCTTTCAGAGAAGCAAGACCATACTCAAGGTCTCGGACCTTAGGATAAAAACCAGGTTCGACAACCCCAACCTGACTGACGTTTCGTTCCGACTATCCACTTTTTCTTTCAGTGAATCGTGAGCGGAGAAAAGATGAAGATAAAGACCAGAATCAAAATGCCGGAGAAAATCTCCGTCCGTCTCTACATCGGAGTTTTCTTCGCGTTTTTTCTTCTTTTTCTTCTTCTGGGGTTTCCAAGGGACTCGGTCGAAAGAAGGATCATCTTCGAGATACAGAGCAATTCCCCGGTTCCGGTTCTGATAGGGGATGCGGACCTGAAGGGTCTTTCCTCGATTGAGCTCAGGGACATCCGAGTGATCCTCGGGGAAAGGGAGCCGCTTGTGATTGACAGGGCCAGGGTGAGCGCCGGGCTTCTGTCCGTTATTTTCTCCGACGACACCAAGATTTCCTTCTCCGTTGATGCCTACGGCGGGAAGATAGACGGCAAGGTTTCACAGAACATGAAGAAAAAAAGCGTCACAAGCGCGGAGGTGGACATAAATTCCGTCGAATCCTCGACCGTTTCACGTCTTTTTCTGGGAGACGGAGGGGTATCTCTTAGCGGGAAGATGGACGGAACCATAAAGCTTATCGGGGAGGGGGAAAGCGGAGGGATATCGAAGATGGAATACCTGGTGTCCTCTCCTTCTCTTTCGGTTGCCATAGACAAGGTGCAGGGGTTTGAGGTGGGGGAGGAGTACAGGAACCTGAGCGTCGTGCTTCGCGGCACCGCCAACCGCTTTGAATCGCGGGTCGAGAAGCTTTCCCTCACGAACCCGCAGCTCTCCCTGCAGGCGGAGGGAAAAGCCCCGTCTCCGCTTCGCTTAAGAAAGGGGGCCGCCCTTGATCTCTCCGTTACATTCAGGCCTTCTCCAGAGGATGTGAAGCTTGCTCTTGTCGGCAGTTTTCTTGGTTCCCGCGGAGACGGCAGCTTCTCCGGAAGAATCCGGGGAACGCTTGCGGAGCCCAGGATTTTAAAGGGGAACGGGGGCAGTTAAGAGTCCCGTTTTTACCCCCTCGCGGGCTATTTGACTTTGCCCTACCCCCTCGCTATCCTTCTCAAAAATATTCTCCTTAAGACTGGATAATGGACTCCAAAAAAGAACTTTCCGACGTAAGAAAAAAAATAGACGCCATTGACTCCGAGCTGCTTGAACTTATAAACAAGCGGGCCGAGCTTGCGATAGAGGTAAGCGCACTCAAGAAAAAGGATCTTTTGGGAATTTACGACCGGAGCAGGGAAAGCGAGGTGGAGGGCAAGATAGCGGAAACCAACACCGGCCCCCTCTCCGACGAGGACGTCCTTCTTATTTTCAGGGAGATAATATCGCGCTGCAGGTCCCTTCAGCACCAGGAGAAAGTCGCCTACCTCGGACCCGCGGGCAGCTTCTCAAACCAGGCGGCGTTTCGGAAGTTCGGTGCCGCCTCGGAGTTTTTTCCCGTAAACAGCCTCGAGGATGTGTTCGAGGAGGTGCACAGCCAGAGGGCCGATTTCGGCATAGTACCCGTCGAGAATTCGGTTGAGGGCTCGGTGGGGGACGTGCTAGACATGCTCGTCCGGTGGGACCTTGACGTCTCGTCCGAGTGTTTCGAGCGTATTGAACACTTCCTGCTCTCCATTGACGGGGACGCCAGTAAAATAAGGACTGTGGCCTCGCATCCCCACGCCCTCGGGCAGTGCAGGAAATGGATTGCCTCGAACCTCTACGGCGTCGCGCTTCTTGAGACCCCGAGCACCGCGGCGGCGGCGAAAATAGCCGCGAGGGACGAGAGCGTCGCCGCGATCGCAAGCGAGTTCTCAGGGTCGATATACAACCTGAAGACGATACAGAGCTACATAGAGGACAGCCCGCGCAACACGACCCGGTTCGTGGTGGTGGGAAGGGAGAAACCTCCCCCGAGCGGAGAGGACAAGACTTCGATCGCCTTTTCCGTCAAGGATGAGCCGGGAGCGCTTCACGCGACGTTTTTCCTCCCCTTTTCCGAATCCGGCATAAACCTCACCAAAATCGAGTCCAGACCCTCGCGCGACGGGCAGTGGGAGTACGTGTTTTTCGCCGACTTCTCGGGACACCGCGAAGAGGAGGCTGTAAAGGAGGCCCTCGAGAGGGTGGAAGCCAACTGCGTTTTCCTCAAAGTGCTGGGATCCTATCCCGCCGAAGTGCCGGGCTGACGGCGGGCGGGCTTGGCGGACGAACCCCCCATGGAACCAAGAGCAAGCGTAAAGAACCTTATTCCCTATATTCCGGGAAAGCCGATCGAGGAGCTCGAGCGGGAACTCGGAATCCGGGGCGCGGCCAAGATGGCTTCGAACGAAAACCCCCTCGGCCCCTCCCCGCTTGCAAAAGAAGCGCTTTCAGAACACGTCTCGAAGGTAAACCTTTATCCCGACGGGTGTTGCTTTGAGCTCCGCCGGAAACTTTCCGAGAAGCTCGGGGTTCCCGAGGACACGATAGTAATCGGCAACGGCTCGAACGAGGTGATAGAGATCGTCGCAAGAACCTTTCTCGAGCCCGGGGACGAGGCCATCTACGGACGCCACGCGTTTATCGTCTACCCGATCGTCACACAGTCGCTCGGGTGCTCGCACGTCGTCTCCCGGATGCCGGATCTCACGCACGACCTCGAGGACATGCTTTCCCTGGTGACCGAGAAAACGAAGATCATCTACATCGCGAATCCGAACAACCCCACCGGGACGATAGTGAGAAGGGATGAGTTCGAGTGGTTCCTCGAGCGGGTTCCCGAGAACGTGCTGATACTCGTGGACGAAGCCTATTTCGAGTACGTGGACGACCCCGAGTATCCGGACACGCTTCGCTACCACTCGGTACGCGAATCGCTCGTGACGGTGAGGACCTTCTCCAAGATTTACGGTCTTGCGGGGCTCAGGGTCGGCTACGGGGTTGCGTCAAAAGAGGCGGTTTCCTACATGGACCGGGTAAGGGAGCCGTTTAACGTGAACTCGGCCGCGCAGGCGGCGGCCTGCGCAGCGCTTGACGACGATAGACACGTCGCCCGCTCAAGGAAGCTTAACCGCACGGCAAAGGAGTATCTGCGCGAGAAGCTGGGCGAACTTGGGGTCAGGTACACTGAGTCTCATACGAATTTCCTTCTCGTGGATCTCGAGAGGGATCCGATGCCGGTTTACGAGGCGCTTCTTCGCGACGGGGTGATAACGAGGCCGGTGGGCGGCTACGGACTTAAAACGCACCTGAGGGTAAGTTTCGGCCTCGACAGCGAAAACGAAAAATTCATTGAATCGCTTGGGAGAATTCTCAGAAGATGACTTTTGAAAAAGTGGCGGTGGTAGGTCTCGGCCTTATAGGAGGTTCCCTCGCGGCGGCCCTTCGCGAATCGGGGGAAGTCGGGGAAGTCTTCGGGGTCGAGCGGGACACTGAGTCACTCCGCTTCGCCCTTGAAAACGGGATCACGGACACGGGCGCTTCTGAAATCGGCCCCGGCATGTCGGGGTCGGAAATAGTTGTCGTCGCGACCTACGTCGACACCATAGCGCAGGTGGCCGGGGAAGTTTCCGGATTCGTTTCCCCCGACACGGTGGTCTGCGACGTGGGAAGCGTGAAGGCTTCTGTGGTGAGGGAAATGGAAAAGGGCCCCCGGAATATCCGCTTTGTCGGGGCCCATCCCATCGCGGGGAGGGAAACATCCGGCGTCACGGAGTCTGATCCCGGTCTTTTCTCAGGGAAAAGATGCATTGTCACTCCCACGGAAAGCACCAGCCCCGAAGCTCTCTCCACGGTGAGGGCGCTTTTTTCACTCGTTGGAAGCGAGGTGGTCGAGATGGATCCCGAATCCCATGATGAGGTCTTTTCGCTCGTAAGCCATCTTCCCCACGCGGTCGCCTACTCGCTTGTGAGTGCGGTGGCTTCGAGGGGAGGAGACAGAAATCTTTTTGATTTTTCGGGCGGGGGCCTTGCCGACTTCACCAGAATCGCCGGCAGCTCCCCCGAGATGTGGGCCGGTATTTTCATCGAGAACCGCGAGGCGCTGCTGGATGCCATCCGCAGCTTCGCGGGAAAGCTCGGGGAAATTGAAAAAGCCGTCGCCTCCGGTAATGTAGAAAATCTGACAGTTCTTTTGAGGGAGGCCCGGGATTCAAAGAGGGATCTCAGGGAGTGAGCAGACAATGTCTGAGAAGATGAAGAAGACGGACGAGCAGTGGCAGGAGGAGCTCTCCCCCGAGGAGTTTCTTGTTACGAGGAAGAAGGGCACCGAGAGGGCCTTTACCGGAAAGTACCACGACCATCACGAAAAGGGGATGTACACCTGCGTGTGCTGCGGGCAGAAGCTTTTCCGTTTCTCAGAGAAGTTCGATTCCGGCACGGGATGGCCGAGCTTCTGGGAGCCCGTCTCGCGGGAGAACGTGGCGGAGAAGTCCGATCATTCCCACGGGATGACGAGAACCGAGGTTCTCTGCTCAAAGTGCGACGCCCACTTGGGACATGTTTTCCCCGACGGCCCCAAGCCCACAGGGCTTAGGTACTGCATAAATTCCGCCTCTTTGGATTTCGAAGAAGAAGAGTAGCGGGGAAGTGGCGACGGGTGGGTTCGAACCACCGACACAGGCCTTATGAGAGCCCCGCTCTACCCCTGAGCTACGCCGCCCCCGGAAAAAAAGGTAATTCGAAAAGCAGGAAATTATACCGGAACTCCGTGAGGATTCAACGCACGGACGCGAGGGTTCAGGGGAAATTGTCGTGACCCCGGCTCTGTCCAAATCAGCCGGCCGCCGCCCCGTTTTTTCCCGCTTCTTCCTTTATTAATCCCAGTTCCAGAAGTTTTCTGTAGGTCTTGGTGTGGGAGCCGTGGTGGGAGAAAGTCTCTATGTCCCCGGGCTCGTCGATGTCGATGCTGATATTGAAGTTTCTGTAGACGTCGCAGGGCACGTATCTGCGCTCGGCCTCCTCCCTGTGTTTCCTGAAGCTGTCGTTTCCGAACATCGAGGGTATGCTGTCGGGAGGTTTTCTCAGTATGGCGTTTGTGCCGAGCTCATCTTCTGAGGGAACGAGGATCACGGACTTGCCTTTCTTCTCTTTCTCAAGGACGGAGTCGAGGTCCTCGCCGGTTATTAAAGGGGCGTCGCCCGGGATTACGAGCACGGATTTCGCGCCCATTTTTCTGCAGACCTGGATCGCAAGATCAACCGAAGAGCTCTCCCCGAGCTGGCTCTCCTCCCTTATTACGTCAAACCCCTCCTCAAGGGCCATTTTCTCCGCCTTCCTGTCGAGCGTAACAACGACTTTGTTGTCGGCGAGCTTCGATTCGCCGACCGCGGAGAACACGTCTTCCAGCATTACGTAGGCAAGCTCGGTTCTCTGCTTGTTGCTGAGCACCGAGGCAAGTCTTTCGTTTGCCCTTGAAAGATCTTTTACGGGAACCAATATGAATTTCAAAACTGCTACCTCGCTGTGGCGGGCCTCCAACCACGCACTATTCTATACAATAAAAGCACAGCTTGAAAAACAGAAAAAATTGCGGGTTGGGGATGTCAATTGCTTGGATTACTATTAATGTTCAATATTATGATTGAAGAAGAGGAATTATAGCAATGAAAAATCCAGTGCATCCGGGCATCATAGTGCGCGAGGATTGCATGAAACCACTGAATCTGTCGATTACCGAGTGCGCTGAAATTTTGGGAGTCACGCACAAGACACTTTCCAATCTTGTCAACGCAAAGGCATCCGTTTCCGTTGAGATGGCCTGCCGGTTGTCAAAGGCGTTCGGTTCAACTCCGAGAACTTGGCTTGGCATGCAACAGGCCTTCGACCTTGCCTGATCGCAGGAACCGGAACGGAAGATTAAGGCAAAGCGCATTTCCGTAGGGTGAAAATCAAGGGGAAGCGCAATTCCACAGTTGGGATAAAACGGAGAACCCGCCTCGTGCAAGTTGTCTCGGGTTTATTGACAATAAAAGATGCCTGTATATAGAATGATTAGCGGAAACTAGCCGCTACGCCGCGAAGAAAGGAGCCCAGTCTAACAATGACCCGCAAAGCCGTTTTAAAAAGAGAAACATCCGAAGTCAGCGCCAGCGTCGAGCTTGATCTCGACGGAACCGGGAAATTCGATATCTCTACAGGGGTGCCGTTTTTCGACCACATGCTGAGCCAGCTCGCAAAGCACGGCTACTTCGACCTCACGGTCAAGGCCGAAGGGGACATCGACGTTGATTTCCACCACACCGTGGAGGATGTCGGGATAGCGCTCGGGGAAGCTTTCTCAGAAGCCCTGGGAGACAAGAGGGGAATCACCAGGTACGGGCACGCCGTAATCCCTTTTGACGACGCGCTTGTTGTTGTGGCGGTTGACCTGAGCGACAGGCCCTGCTTCGTTTTCAAGGGAGAGATTCCCGCGGGCAAGGTCGGGGACTTTGACTCGGAGCTTGCAGAGGAGTTCTTCAAGTCCCTCACGAACTCGCTTCGCTGCAACCTGCACATCGAGTTTCGCCACGGAACGAACCTGCACCACATAATAGAGGCCATGTTCAAGGCTCTGGGAAGATCCATGGATGTAGCCTCGGCGCTTGACGGGCGCCGCAACGATATTCCCTCGACCAAGGGGACGCTCTAGTGATTTCCATCGTGGATTACGGGATGGGGAATCTGAGAAGCGTCGAGAAGAGCTTTACCTCCCAGGGTATAGAGGTCCGCGTTACCGAGGATCCGGGCGACATAGAGGGCTCAAGCGGCCTCGTGGTTCCCGGGGTCGGGGCTTTCGGCGACTGCGTGAGGAACCTTCGCGAGCGCTCAATGACCGGGCCAATAAAGGATTTTATCGAAAGCGGGCGGCCCTTTCTGGGCATATGCCTCGGCTTTCAGGTTCTGTTCGAATCAAGCGAGGAAGCTCCCGGAGAAGAGGGCCTTGGGATTCTTAAAGGGAAGGTCGTTCGGTTCCGTGTCGAGGAAAAGAAACTGAAGGTGCCCCACATGGGCTGGAACAGGGTGAGCGCGCCCGAGCAAGCCCGCATACTCGAAGGGATACCGCAGCAAAGCTGGTTTTACTTCGTTCACTCCTACCACGTGGTTTCGGACGATCCCGGCGTCGGCGTTCTGCTTTCCGATTACGGGGGTGAGTTCGAGGCGGGAGTCATATCGGGGAATCTTTCCGCCTTTCAGTTCCACCCTGAAAAAAGTTCTGACTACGGGCTCATGATCTTGAGGAACTTCTCGAAGCTCTGCCTTGAGAACTGATCTTTCTCCCTTCCGTAGACCGCCTCGTAAGCGACGTAGCTCCTTATGATTTTCTTTACGTAGTTCCTTGACTGCTCAAAGGGGATTTCCTCTATGAATTCGTCAATATCGAGCGCATCGTTTTTCTCATACCACGTCTTGGCGCTTGTGGGGCCGCCGTTATAGCCGGCCAGGCTTAAGGCGAAGTTGCCCTCGAAGATCTCAAGCAGCCAGCTCAGGTAATAGCATCCCAGTTCAAGGTTTATATCGGGAGAGAAAAGCTGGGAAGCCTGGAAATTGCTAAGACCCGCCTTGGGTGCCGTCTCAAGAGCCGTCGAGGGAAGAAGCTGCATGAGCCCCCTGGCGTCGGAAACCGAAACCGCCTCCTTGTCGAAATGGCTTTCTTCCCTTATGACGGAGTAGACCAGGAACTCGTCAAGCGTGTATTTGCGCGAAAAAACTTTCACCCGCTCCTCGAAGCCCTTAGGGAAGGAGAGGCGGAGCGCCTCGGGGGACCTGACGCCGTTTGCCAGGGTTATTGAGGTTTTGTAGTCCTGTGCCTGCAGGTAAAGAGAGGCGAGGTAAAGGCGCTGCGCGCGCGTTTTCGCCCGGGGCCGAAGAAGCTCGGCTTCCCTGAGGGCAAGATCATATACCCCGGCCTTGGCGAAGAAAAGAAATTTTTTAAGCGCGGGATTTTTCCCGAAAGGGTCCCCCGACCAGGCAGCGGCGGGAGGCGGGGTGGGGAGCATGTTTTCCCCGAGCCTCATCTTCGCAAGAGCCGAGTAGTAGGTGATTTTCGGGGACTCGGCGAGATCTCCGAGCGCGAACAGCGCCCCGGGCTTGTCTCCCGCCCGCTCGGACGCCCTAGCGTACCAGTAAAGAAAGCGCTCCCGGTCCCTCCCCCTCGCCCAGGCGCGGTCGGAGAAAGCCTCGGCGGCCTTTGCGTACTCCTTTTTGCTGTAGTGCATCCACCCGATGTTCCACGCGCTTTCCTGGGCCTCTTCCCTTCCGGGGTATTTCTCGATAACGAGGCGGTAGAGCCGGTGGGCCTCTTCAGGCTCGTTGCGCAGGTGGCGAAGCCTCGCAGCCTTAAGAAGCGACTTGGACGTCCAGGAGCTTTTGGGGTTTAGCCTGTGGAGTCTCTCGAAAACGCCTATGGCCTCCTCTTCTTTCTCCATGCTCATGAGAGTCACGCCCCTCCAGTAAAAGGCCTTCGGGGAATCGATCCCCGAGAATACCTTCAGGGCTTCGGGAAACCTGGAAAGCCTGTAGAGGCAGATGCCGGTTTTCGTTCTTACCGCGTTTGTTCGCGGCGCTCCGGAGAAGGCCTCAAGCGCCCCCTCCCAGTTGCCGGCCTCGAACATGACGTCCCCTCTTTTTTCAAACTGCTGCGGCGAAGGGGTAAAGACTTTTCCGTTTTTCTTGTGAAGCTCGAATGCGTAATCCGAGAAGCTTACCTCCGGGTGCTCTGCCCATATCCTCTCGAATATCTCGGAGGCCGCGGGGAAGTCTCCCTGTCTCTCCTTTATTTCGCCGAGGTTTTTCAGGTAAACGGCTTTTTTCCACCTGCTGTCGGTCCGCTGGGCAAGATGGGAGTATGTTTTTTCCGCCTCCGCGTGGCGATCGTTCTCGAGGTGGATTTCAGCAAGCCGCTCACGGGCGTCATGGCCGATCGCCGAGTCCGGGTGGTGTTTCAGTATCTTCAGGAAAAGCGCCTCTGCCCTCTCCTTCTGCCCGAGGCCTAAAGCTGCCTCCGCTTCGTAGTAAAGCAGATAATCCTCTATAAAGATGAGCTTATCCTTTATCTCGGCGAGAGCCCCGTGCACCTCGGCGTGCTGCCGCTCCCGGGCGTGGCAGTGAACCTTGAGAAACCGCGCCTCGAGGGTTTTCTCGGTGGATTGCAGGACTTTTTCGCAGTCGACGTGGTTGGCGCGCGCGCCCTCGGCCGCGGCGGCGAGGAGAAGCAGGGCAAGGAGAAAGACGCTGAGAGCTGCTTTTCTCGGATCCATCACCTTGAGTTCTCCGTGGCCAGAAGGTCTCTTATGCCTTCCCCGAAGAGATTAAAGGAAAGCGCCGTTATGAAAATCGCGATGCTTGGAAACACTATAAGGTGGGGGAAGGTCCTTATTCCCTGCCACCCGGTGCTCGCAAGCGTGCCCCAGCTCGCCTCAGGCGGAGATATACCAAGGCCGAGAAAGCTGAGCGTGGATTCGGTGAGGATTGCGTAAGGGACCGAAAACGTGACGGTGACTATGAGGGGACTTAGCGTGTTAGGAAGTATGTGCCTTGCGAGAATGATACGCGGCGAGGCCCCGAGCGCCCTTGCGGACTCAACGTACTCAAACGACTTTATCTGAAGCACGCTTCCCCTCACTATCCTGGCGACCCTCATCCACGATATCACTCCGAGCGATATTACGATGCCCGTAACCCCCGTTCCGATAACGAGAGTGAGAAGGACTATCAGCAGAAGATCCGGGACGGCGTAGAACACGTCGACCGTGCGCATTATCAGCTCGTCCGTTTTCCCCCCGGCGTATCCCGAGACGGCCCCGAGGACCGTTCCGATGACAAGGGCCATCGCGGCGGTCCCCACGGCGACCGCGATCGATATCCTCGAACCGTGGATTACCCTGCTCAGAAGATCGCGTCCCTCCTGGTCCGTTCCCATGAGGTGCACGGAATCGGGGGCGCGAAGCGCGTTTGCGAAATTCGTCTGGTCGTACTCGTAGGGGGAGAGGGCGGGCGCGAAAATCGCGACCAGAATTATAAGGAATATTAGCGTTCCAGTGATTATTACCTGGGTTTTTACGTACATGCTGTCTTGGGCCCGGGAAGTTCAGGCGTCTTTTCTGTGTGAGGCCCGTACTACCGTCTTTATTCCGCCGCGGACGTTGAAGTCGCCCGTCACCTCGACCGACCTCGGATCGCACGCGGAGACGAAATCGTTAAGGATCCTGTTCGTCACGTGCTCGTGGAACTCGCCCGTGTTCCTGTAGGAGAACATGTAGAGCTTAAGGGACTTAAGTTCCACGCAGAGCCTGTCGGGTACGTACTTTATTGTGATGGTCGCAAAGTCCGGCTGCCCCGTTTTCGGGCAAACGCAGGTGAACTCGGGACACGATATCTCGATTTCGTAATCCCTCTCCGGGTTTTTGTTCTCGAAAGTCTCGAGGATTTCCGGGCTCGGTTCGTCCATTGGCCAGAAACGCCGCGCGGCCTTTGCGGGCGCCACCTCCGTATCCGCTTAATTTATCAGATGTCAGCCGGTAATCAACCCCGGCCGCGGGAGTTTGCTTTGGTTTGACACCGCGGAGTTTAGAGTCAATAATCTTTTCTCCGCATTCTGGGGCATCGTATAACGGCAGTACAGCGGACTCTGGATCCGCTAGTCTAGGTTCGAATCCTAGTGCCCCAGCCAGCTTTTCGTCTTTGACAATTTTGGTTTCTGTAAAAAATGGGATTTAGCAAGCAGAACATATCTGCAAATATAGAAATTTGGCCACTTCTATATTCTTTTCAGCGTTATTGTCGAAGGGCTTTGGGAAATCAAGCCTAAATCTAGTCACAGATTATATTCTGTAATTTTATCCTTGACTTACAGCTTTTATCCTGTTAACATTGGTTTTACTTACAGAATATAGGCTGTGATATGACAAACAAATTTAAGTATATGCAATTGCAGACGCTGGATGACCACCTTTCCAGAGTGAATGTTTGCGACCGTCCCTCTGGCGGTTGGATTCGTGCTGTCCGCACCTCGCTTGGCATGAGCGTTCGTCAGATGGCGGAACGTATAGGAATCACACAGCAATCCGCCGCTCGTTTGGAGAAAAACGAGATCAATGATGCGATTACACTTAGGTCGCTTCGCAAGGCGGCTGAAGCATTGGATTGCAGGCTCGTTTATGTTTTTGTTCCAAATGATGGCTCCTTGCGGAACATCGTGCGCAAGCAGGCGCTCAGAAAGGCTCGTGATATCGTTGATCCTGTGGACCACAGCATGATGCTTGAAGCGCAGGATGTAGGCGACAGGCAGGAGAAAACCGCCCAAATCGCTGATGAGTTGGTGCGCAACCCTGCCATCAGTCTGTGGGACTGAAATGGTTCAGTATCGTTATACAGAGGGCCAGACCCCGCTTAGCGAGGAAGAGAAGGAACATCTCGTTCCCACCATATTAATGCGTGAAGATCTGGACCGTTTCGAGCGGGAAAATATTCTTGAAGCCCGGAGATGGGTAATGCGGAAATCTGTTTTGGCATCGAAACAGAATATTTTTTCGGAGAAATTTATCCTGAACCTTCATAAGCGCATGTTCGGTCGTGTCTGGAAATGGGCAGGTCAGTACCGAAAATCCGACAAAAACATCGGCGTCAACTATTCCCTCATCCAGACCGAATTTCGCAAGTTGCTGGACGATGCCGCTTATTGGCTGGAACACAATACCTACGGTGTTGCTGAACTGGCCGTTATTTTTCATCACCGGTTAGTGAAAATTCACCTTTTTCCGAACGGCAACGGCCGACACGCGCGCTTGCTTGCCGATGTAATAGTTGCCAAATATGGTGGTGAAAAACTCACATGGGGCGGTGGTGCCGACCTCACTGCGTCTGAAGATGTCCGCGAACGCTATATTGCGGCACTGCGTGAGGCTGACTCTGGTATCTATGATTCCCTGATTTCGTTTGCTAAGTCGTAATTCATTAGAAACTAACCATGTAAAGGAGTTACCGAAATGTCTGGACACAAGCTGTCACCTGAGAACGGAGAAAAACAACCCGCTCGGGTCGAGCCTAAAGATGAGGCTGAATCCAGTTTTTTCTCACGTATTTCCGGTTCGTTAAAGGGTACTGTAACTATCTCACCGGGTGTGGACTTGACCTTGCCTGTCGGCAGGGAATGGGACATCACTGAATAAATAAAGGCGGATTGCCCGAAGCAACATCACTCCATTATCTCGAATCGGAATATGTCCGGCCTTGAGAAATGCCCCACGGAGTCTATTACGGTCTTTGCCCTTATTATCTGGTCAAGCTCGATCTCCGCGTAGAGAATCTCTTCCTTTCCGTATACGGGGCCGATTATGTACTGTCCCCTGGGGTTTATTATGCCGCTTCCCCCGGGGTAATCCCAGATCGTATGCTCCTTCAGGGGAAAGGAGTCGGGAATCATATCCTCTTCTATGAAGCCGGCTGAGATTATGACGAACACCTGTCCCTCAAACGCGTACTGTCGGCTCGCGAAATCCATCGTGTCCTTAACGAACGAGTGTCCTCCCCAGAGACCCACGTGCACCTGCTCCCCCTTGGTGAACATCGCGTACTTCTCAAGGGTCATGTGGTGCTCGTAGCAGAAAAGTCCCCCTATTTTCCCGATTTCGGTGTCAAACACCCTCACGTCCTCGGCGGTTCCGTTCGCCCATACGCATTTCTCGCTGTCAATCGACATCAGCTTTCTGTGCCTTCCGAGAAGGGAACCGTCCTTGCCGAAGTAGAGTATGGTGTTGTAGAGGGTTCCTCCCTCTTTTTCGTTAACCCCTATTACGACGCAGGTCTTGGCCCGCTTCGCCGCATTGCCGATTCTTTTGGTGTCCTCCCCGGGAACCTCGACCGAGTTTCTGTGTAGCTCGACGTGGGCGTCCATGGTGAGCTTTTTCTCGGCCCCGAACCCGAGATCCTTCGGCCAGTAGGGATAGGTGGGTATGAAGGCCTCGGGGAAAACCACGAGTTCAGCCCCGTTTCCCGCTGTTTCCTTTATAAGCCTGAGGACCTTGTCGACCGTGCCCTTTCTGTCGAGAAAAACGGGAGCTGCCTGCACCGCAGCCGCCGTGAAGGATTTTCCGTTGCTCATAATGGGTTATTATACAACGGAACTCAGGGAAAATGCAGATTCATTTTGAGTTTGCGTCTCTCTTTGGAACCAGAGCATGACCCTCCCGCCTGCGTTTAGTGGTCAGGGGAAACAAGGGTTACGTGGTCACCTTCAATTTTCTCCCGGAATCTCTCCGGCATGTCATCCCACACGAACAGGTCCACCCGAAACGGAAGATCGCTCTGTTCAAGAGCTTCCCGAAGATCGCCGACCTGTCTTCTCTGTCCGCTTCCGGCAAATACCACCATGTCGAGGTCCGAACTCTTTTTCGCGGCAAGCCTCGCGCGGGAACCGTATACCCAGACGCGGGTATTCGGAAGATGCTTTTTAAGCAGCGCAAGAAGAACGCCGCGCTGCTCAGAAGAGATATCAATAGCTTTTACTGTTTCCATGTTTCTCCGCTCATTGTTTCGTAAAGACCTGTGGCATTGTCAATAAAGCTGCTTATGATTCCAAGGCATCTTCTGGCCTTTCCCTCATCATAGTCATGGCTTGTATTGATGCGGCTGTTTGCGTAATCAAGCCATTTTTCGATCGGTGAGGGGAGAAGGTTGTTTTCAAAGGCCAGTCTGAAAACAGGTTTCGGGCTGTTTGGGGCATCTGGAACGCCGAGCTCCTCTGCGAGGTGGCGTCTCAGCACCTCCCATAGGCAGTCGTAACAGACCTCAAACCTGTGTATGACCGACTCGGCCACAGCTTCCCACATTATCGAATCCAGGTCAGAGTTCTCTATGGCACGGTAATTTCCGTACTGTTCCTCAAGGCGTTTCAGGGAATTTTGAAATTTGTCGTATTCAATCATGAAAACGATCCTTCATTGCCAAGTCCTGTCTTCCCGGCGAAGCTCCTCGTGACTGCGGTGGAGGATTTCGGAAAGAACCTGAAGCCGGACTCCACCTATCATAAAGGATTTCCCGTTGCTCATAATGGATTATTATATACGATCCTGCCAAAGAAATAGTTCTTGATTTCCCTGCGGCCGAACTCCAACGCTGTAAGGCAACCACTTTATATTCCTGCGTATATTTCTACGGCAGATACGTTAATCAAGCCACCTATAGCTCTATATGAGTTGCTTCAGAGTTCTTTCTTAAATTTCTTCGGCATCCGCATATACTCGTCGTGCTATAAAAACCCCTCTGGTAATTATGCCGGGATATCTCTTCTCAAGAACATGTTGGGCAGCTTTGAAATGTGCGCCTTCAGTGAGAAGGTCATCAAATAAAATAATCTTTTTCGGTTCAGGATTTGCGATATTTTCGTCAATGTAATAGTTATCAACTAGGTCTTCCCAAGGTGGACGAGGGGTGATTTTGTGAAATGGTGGGGTACTTTCGCGTTGCAGGACCAATTCACGGATATCAAGGTTAAGCCCTTGCCCAAAAATCTTAAGCATTTGAACCATACGATCGTCATAGAGTGGGTCTTCTTTTGATTTTGATGGTGGAATCGGAACTAAGGTGTATTCCTCAAACCATTCCGCTTTTAACGATTCCCGAAATTCTTCCGCTATTTTGTTTATTGCCTTTCCCTTGTATTTCCATTGAGATGTACCTTTTTTATCTAGCTCTTTCTTAAAATTCTGAATTAGGTCGTTAGTTTCGCCGTAATCGTAGCTCTTGTTTGCGGTATATTCCCGAAAAAAAAAGCAATGATCATCTTCCGTAAGATATAAATGATCGCTTCGTAAGAGATCATCAATCTTGCAGAGCCTAAGAGCCAAGATGTCTCCTTATATCTTCGTAATCAGCAACCCTTATAGCGCCTTTCTCAAGAAAAGTTCTTGGCCAAGTGAGAGTGGAATTGCAAAAACAATTATCAAGGATGAATAATTTCCTTCCCTGTTTAAGAGCCGCGGCAGCTTGAACCAGAGTTCCTGATGTTTCGCCAGCCTCGACAATAATAGTTGCTTCGGCAAGTGCGGACATCGTTATATTACGCTCTGGAAAGAATAGCCGATTCCCGCGCGGCCCCTGCCGCAAGTAACGGCATACTGGAATTTGGCTTACAAGCAAATGCTCCTTTGCTATTTTCTTCTGAAGCTCAACATTTTCCTTTGGATAGAATTTTGAAATCGGGGTGCCAATTACTCCTATGGTCCGGCCTCCAGACTCAATCGCTGTAGTGTGTGCGACGGTGTCGATTCCAGAAGCTAACCCTGAAACTATGGTGAAATTGTTTTCCACCAAGTTTCTGACAAGGCGGCGCGTACGAGCAACTCCCTTTTCGGACGGCTTGCGCGTACCCACGACCGCAACTGATCTTGTGAAAACCAGACCCCACAATCCCTGAAAATAAAGCAATTCAACCGGATAAACGGCGTCATAGAGGCCTTTGGGGTATTCTCCCGTACCACGAACACAAACGCCGAACTTGTCAATCCCAGACTCGTCGAACAAACTGCGAACACGACCGGCAAACTCGTAGGCAATGGCTTCGTCCACAAAATCAGAAAGAGACGATTCCCAGCGGCCTTGGTGCATTTCGGAAATTTTTTTGAAGGACATGCCCTTTTGATCCCATAACGCTTCATACGCCCCTAGTTCCTTTAAGGGAGATACGGTTTTCTGGTCCAAGTCATCAGGCTCGAAAGGAAGGCTTTCTGCCATGCAGCACCTCATTCATATCCAGATTGTTGTTTCCCGTTTTATCGTTTTGGTTATGCCATTAAGCACAAACACTCGTATTGCATTCTCATTTAATAGTGTTGGTAAGTTGACGTATAAAAATATACCTAACGCGATAACTTATTCGTACTTAATAAACTGCTCTGCTCTTGATTTTCCTTGGATGTTTTCGGGAATTCACACGGATAATTAGACGGCGCTACCTGATATGGAAAAATGTACTTGGGTGAAAAATAAAGTTTTTTTTGGCTCTTGAAACTAATTCCTATTATATAATATAAAGGTTGAGAAGAAGCTCTAAAACACAAGCAAGGAGGAAAAAATGGGAAGACTTGATGGAAAAACGGCGCTCATAACGGGCGGGGGAGAGGGAATAGGAAAAGCTACGGCGCTTTTGTTCTCAGCAGAAGGCGCCAACGTGGGCATAATGTCCAGGACCGCGGAGCGGCTTGACGAAGTGGTGGCCGAGAACCCGGGTCCCGGGGAGATAAAGGCCTATCCCGGGGACGTTTCCAAGGAAGATGACGTAAGGAGGGTGGTAGAGGCCTTCTACGGAGATTTCGGAAGGGTCGACATACTGTTTAACAACGCCGGGATCCTTGAGGGCGGCACGGTGGTAACGACCTCTAACGAGGTCTGGGACCGCACGATCGACATAAACGTGAAGGGGGTTTTTCTCGTAAGCAAGTACGTGGTTCCGCTCATGGCAAAGCACGGCGGGGGTTCCATAATCAACAACTCAAGCGTGCTCGGCATCGTGGGGATGGAGGGCTGCGTTGCGTACAACGCTTCCAAGGGAGCCGTGAGGCAAATAACGAGAAGCATGGCCCTTGATCACGCGAAAGACAACATAAGGACTAACTCCGTCTGTCCCGGCTACATAAAGACCAAGATGGACCCCGAGTTCATGGGGAACCCTCCTGACGCGGAGGAGCAGCTCGACGCGATAGCGGCCGACATGATTCCCCTTGTGAGAAGGGCCGAGGCGGAGGAGGTGGCCCACTCGGTGCTTTACCTAGCTTCGGACGAGGCCCGGTACGTTACGGGCTCCGATCTCGTTATAGACGGGGGCTGGACCACTCTTTAGGCGCGGCGGGGAAGAAATTTTTAGAGAACAAACCAGAGATAGAGGAGGGATTTCACATGGAAGTTTTTGAAGCAATGGGCACCAGGAGAAGCTTTAGGTTCTATAAGCCCTGGAAAGAGGTTGAGGACTGGAAAATACAGAAGATGCTCCAGGCGGCGCGCTACTGCTCCTGCCAGGGCAACTGCAACTCGACCGAGGCGATAGTCATAGACAAAAGGACCTATCCCCCGGAGAAATTCGAGAAGATAGTTGAATGCGGATCCGCTTTTAACGAGATTCACCTGCGCCAGGCCCCGATTATCGTGGCGTGGCTCATAAACCTAGACGCCTGGTACAAGGAGCTCATACAGACCTTCCAGGTGCTGTTTCCCGCGAGGGCCATAACCGCCGCTCACGGCTGGACCTACAAGATACTTACCGAGAGCACCTATCCGAGGCTCATGAGTTTTCCCAAGGACAGGGCGGAGGATCTTCTAAGGGTCGAGGCGGGCCAGGCAATAGCGAACGCCATGCTCGCGGCCACTGACCTGGGCCTCGGGTGCTGCCTTATAGCCACGGGCAGAAAGCCGGCTGAGTTCCCGAAGGTTCTCGGGACCCCCGAGAACATAGTTCCCATCTGGCTCATGACGGTGGGATACCCGGCCGAGGATCCCGGCCAGAGACCGAGGAAGAGGTTCGACAGGCTCTATCACTCAAACGAGTACGGAACTCCGCTTGCCGAGAACCAGGACGTGCGGAAGGAGCTTGAGGGGGAGAAACTGATACAGCCCATGGACCCGCTTCCGGGAAGGGAGGAGGAGCTTCGCCACATATGCAGGATGTTCGGTTTCACGGAAGATATGTGCGACATGCCGAAGGATAAGGTCCTTGAGATGTACGAGGAGGACTCTCCCTATTACGGGGAACTTCCCCCGGGCCTTGAGGAAAGGGGAGTCTGAGCTCTTATATATAATAAGGAAAAGGGCGCGCGAGAAGAAAAAAAAGTGGCTGGGAGGCTGCGGGAGAAGGAGCTTCTGATGAGCGAGCGAGGCTAGGAAAGTGCGTGGCGGACATGTCCTTGGGCGAAAGGCGATGAGTGATGGTGACTACGCTTTGGGTGTATAGTGTTTCGCCGTTTTCCGCTGTGCTGAAAAACTGACTGTGCGTCTGTCGGGTTTTCTGGACCTGAATGATTGCCTTGGATTTCGTGGAAGTGCGACGATAGCATCTTCTGTGGATTCCCCTATGGCAATAAACTTTTTGCCAAAAAGTTTATTGCCAAAAAACCCCTTGTCATGTATTCTGTTTTCCATCCTGATCTGAACGGGAGTCGAGCGGATGCAAAACATTACAGGACAGGCGGTAATCGGCGAAGACCTCTACGGACGAGAATCCGAACTGGAACTGCTATGGGAAAAACTGGAGCAGGGAGAGCATGTTCTGATGCTTGCCCCGCGACGGGTCGGGAAGACCAGCCTCATGTTGGAACTTCGTCGCGAACCTCGGGAAAACTGGGATGTCTTTTATGTGGATGTTGAAGGTGCCGAAGATTCGGCGGATTGCTTGGCGGCAATTGTCGCCGCTCTGGCGGTGAACCCGGAGTACCGCCGAGGCATCGAAAAAATTCCGTTCGCAAAGACCGTAGTAGACACGCTCAAGAGCACATTTTCCTTTTCCGAAGTTTCCGTCAGCATCGAAAAAGTCCGCATTGAACTCAAAAGGGCGATCGGCCGGGACTGGAAACGTACAGCGGATCAGCTTCTTGAACGTCTTGAGAGTCTGCCGGATCCCGGTCGCAGCCTCCTGATCATCCTCGACGAGTTTCCGATACTCGTCTCGCGCATGCTGAAAACCCTCGAGGGAAAACATGATGTCGAGTTGCTGCTGTCCGGGCTCCGGCGCTGGCGCCAGTCTCCGCAGATGCGCGGGAAGGTGTGCACACTGATCGGCGGGTCCATCGGGCTTGAAGGCGTTCTCAGACGCTTTGCTCTTTCGGGATTAATAAACGATCTGGCCCCTTTCCAGCTGGATTCATGGGACCGGGATGTCGCAGTTAAGTTTCTGGAGGAGCTTGGAGACAGTTATGGCTTCCGCATGGACGAACGTAGCGTCTCACAAATTCTCGACCTCCTCTCGGATCCGGTTCCCTATCACCTGCAACTGTTTTTTTCGACCCTTCGCCAATCCTGCAATGGGGACCCCTCGCGCGTTTCCGAAAGTGCAATAGAGCGATGCTTCACGGAAAGGCTTACGGGACCTGGCGGCACGCCTCATCTTGACCATTACGCAGCCCGCTTGGAAATCATGCTTGACGCAGACGAGCAGGAAGCGGCGCACGACATACTCAATCACGCCTGTCGGCGGAGAGACGGTGCGCGCATCTCGGATATTGAGAAACTGACCCGGCAGGGCGAAAGCGAGCTTCTCTCGGCGCTTCGCAATCTGGAATCGGACGGGTACGTGCGGCGGGATGGCTCCCATGTGTGTTTCAGATCGAACCTGCTTAGGGAGTGGTGGCGGAAAAACCGGTCAGGGGGGATGGAGCCATGAAGCAAAGACGTATCTACAACCCGGCCCAACTCTCCCCGGAAGAACTCAAGGCTTCCTTCGTCGCCCGTCAGGAGACCCTCACTGAGATGCTTCGCCTCTTGGACGAGCAGAAAACCGACCGACCGTGCCAGCACATGCTGCTTGTCGGTTCGCGGGGGATGGGCAAAACCACCCTCGGTCTGCGGTTTCTCCAGGCGGTACGCGAAACGCCCGATCTTGCAGAAGCATGGCAGCCCGTGGCGTTTCACGAGGAAAGCTATCAGGTGACCGACCTGGCGGATTTCTGGCTTACGGCCCTGCATCACCTGACCCGCGCCACTCGGGATTCCCGATGGGAGGACAAGGCAGAAGCGCTTTCGGCCGACGAGAAGGATCCGCAGCGCCTTGCCGCGTACGCGCTCTCGGTTCTTATTGATTTCTCCCGAGAAAGCGGAAAGAGGCTGATTCTGTTTGTCGAAAATCTTGACATCGTTTTCTCACAACTGGGTGATGAGCGCGAAGTCCACGCTTTGCGGGCCGCGTTGATCGAACATCCGGAGATACTGCTGATCGGTTCCGCAAACGCCGTCTTTGAGGCCATACAGCACCGCGGCGAACCGTTCTACGAGTTTTTCCGGGTTTTTCTTCTGGAAGGTCTTGGGCGCGAAGAGTATCTTCAGATCTTCCGGGCCCTCGCAGAACGTGAATGCAAAACTAAAATTGCCGAGACACTGAGCCGCGAACGCGGGCGAATCGAGACCATGCGCCGCCTGACCGGAGGAAACCCGCGGCTGCTGGTGCTGACCTACGGAATTCTGGTTGAGTCGCCGCTCGGTTCCGCGTTCAAGGATCTAGAACAGCTGATCGACGAACAGACTCCGTACTTCAAGTCCCGCATTGAGGAGCTGCCGACACAGTCCCGAAAGGTGTTTCATTGCCTTGCGGAGGGATGGAGTCCCATGCTCGCGAAGGAAGTATCCGCCGCGGCCAGGCTTTCCTCATCTCACACAAGCGCCCAGCTCAAGCAGCTGGTGGACAAGGGATACGCCAGGGAAGCGCGGCCAGAGAGGGAAAAGCGTATCCGGTACGAGGTTGCCGACCGGTTCTACAACATCTACTTCCTGCTGCGTTTCTCGCGGCGGGGATATCGACGCCTGAAGCTGCTGGTAGACTTCCTCAACGATCTGTTCGGCCCGGTTCCGATGCGGTCGATGTATCTGGCGACTCTTGAGAAGTTAAGCAGCGGGGTCTCTAAGGATGAAGAGGCGCCTGAACTGCTTGGAGCCCTGATCCCCTATGCGGCGAACGACAGTGATTTCGCGGAACGCGAAGACTGGATGAAGAAGGCCTTTAGCCTGATAATCAATTCTATCGGCGCGAACGTGTCAGCATTTGGCGAAATAGTGCGGGACCTTTCCCGGCACTACCAGCTAGGTTTGGATTGTTTTTCGGATAAGGTCTGTCGCGGCATCGAACTACTCCAATCTGAACGCTTCGTGGAGGCGGAAACCGAGTGCAGAGGGGCAATCAGGCGAGAACCGGATAATCTTTTTGCTTGGGTTCTTCTTGGCTCGGCACTAAGGGGAAGAAGGCATTTTGAGGATGCCCTCGATGCGTTCAGGCATGTAACCGAGGCTGTCGGTCCCGATGACCCCGCACAATTGCAGATTTGCGCGCTTGGAGCTCTGACGGGGGAGGCTGGAGTCCTTCTCGCCTTGGAAAATTCTGGCGATGTCTTAAGCGTTATTGCAAAAATTTGGGAACTTGTAAACCAGGATGACCCGCATCCCCTGCGCTATGTAGCTACTGAGTTGATTCGGGTTCATGGCAAACTTCTCTTGGAAGCGGATCATCATGAAGAAGCTCTCGCGATCTGGCGGCAGGTCTCGCAATATGTCTGTCCGGAAGATCCGGAATTGTTACGCCTGACATTTCTCAAGACGCTTGCCGAGAGAGGAAACGCTCTTGTCGCACAAAAGCGTTATGATGAAGCTGTGTCCATTTTGGAAAATTTCACTCAATATGTTCGTACCGATGACTCGATAACATTACGTTACGGTGCCGGTCTGGCGTTGTTCGCTCTGGACACGGCGTACTTGGAACTGGGGCGGTTTGAAGACTGGATCATTTCCTGCGACCGGTTTTCAGAATATGTTTATGTGGATGACCCGGTGGATACGCGTCGGAAATTCGCCAGACTGCTGGCCACCAAGAGCAATATTGCCAACTCGCTGGGATATTATGACGACTCGGAATCGGGCTGCAAAAAAGCAGTGGAGCTTGACCCCGAGTGTGGCGAGGCCTGGCGCGTCAGGGCGGAAGCGATTCTCGGGGGTGACGAGGCTGCGCGCCTGGAAGAAGCGAAACGCTACGCTTGCCGCGCAGCGGAGCTGATGCCGGAAGACCCTGCCGCGTTTCATGCGGTCTCCGATGTACTGGCCCGCTGCGGGAACTGGATGGCAGCCCTGGAAAAACTTGACCGAGCGCTTTCCGTCGCCGTCGGCCAACAGTGCTGGAACACGCATGGTCTGACGGAATCCCTGATCAATCTCGCGGCGGCCGGCTGGAGCCAGCAGGTCATGCAGATAATGGAAAGCCATCCTGCCCTGACTGAAACCATGGAACCGCTCTGGCACGCGGTGCGGGCGGAAACGGGAGAGGAACTCGAATCCCTGCCCGCAGAGATCACTCAAGCCGTAATTGATATAAGGAAGAGGTTCTCGGAGAAAAAAAAGATGTTGCCGAAAACAACGCCGCTATCAATCTGACAAATTCTCCCTACTTCCTGCACTCGCACTTGCGGAAGTTCTGCCTTATGTGCGCCACCACGTTTTGTATGTCCTCGGGACTCCCGAGAACATAGTTCCCATCTGGCTCATGACGGTGGGATATGCGGCCGAGGACCCTGGGCAGAGACCGAGGAAGAGGTTCGACAGGCTCTATCACTCAAACGAGTACGGAACTCCGCTTGCCGAGAACCAGGACGTGCGGAAGGAGCTTGAGGGGGAGAAACTGATACAGCCCATGGACCCGCTTCCGGGAAGGGAGGAGGAGCTTCGCCACATATGCAGGATGTTCGGTTTCACGGAAGATATGTGCGACATGCCCAAGGAGAGGGTCCTTGAGATGTACGAGGAGGACTCTCCCTATTACGGAGAACTTCCCCCGGGTCTTGAGGAAAAGGGAGTCTGAGGGCTTATATATAAGGAAAAGGGCGCGGCTTCCTTACTGAGTCTTTACTGAGAGGGGACCGCGCTTTTTTATGCTACTGCTTTTTGTACTCGCACTTGCAGAGGTTCTGCCTTATGTGCGCCACCAGGTTGTCTATGTCCTCGGGGCTTATTATCCCGGCCCAGGCGGTCATCATCGGGGACTTGCCGACCGCCGCTCCGCCGTTTGTTATCACGTTAACCAGGTACTCGTCCGTATAGGTCTCGAGGATCGCGGCGCTCGAGAGGTCCCTCGGCTTGGGGTCAAGAGCGGCGGCCGCGACTCCGTCGCCAAGCCCCGTGAGGCCGTGGCAGGTAGCGCAGTAGACGTTGTAGATTTCCTGTCCCTTAGCGCTGTCGGCAGCCCGGGAAGCGTGGGGCGCGAGAAAGAGCGCGCAGGAAAAGACAAGTGTTGCGAGCAGGATTCCGGTTTTCATTTTCTTTGGCCTCCCTTCGGGAAAAAGTTCGATTCGGGGAAAAGCTTCCCTTGCCTTTGAGTATATCTCGTTTGCCTTTATAATGGGATTTGCATACATTGCTAGACATATACTGTTCTTGGCCGAACCGGAGCAATCTCCAGCTTCTCTTTCATCCTTCCGGCCATGCGGGACTGCTTGAGTTTCCCACCCGCAATCGAGATACCTCGATGAAGGATATTAATTGCCGCATTTGTGTCCCTGTCCAATACAAGCCCACAATTACACTTGTGAACTCTTGCAGACAACTCTTTTTTAACTTCCGCTCCGCAACTTGAGCATTCCTGCGAAGTTCCCTCGGGATTCACTGCCACCATCTTAACGTCGGCACTTTCAGCCTTCTCGTTAAGCAGCACGGCAAACTTTCCCCAAGTCTGCTCCTGTATGCTCCTTGCCAACTGCCTGTTGCCGAGCATTTTTTTCGTTTCAAGTCTCTTTGCCGCTATAAAATCGTATGTCCTCACTATCTCCGAAGTCAGCCTGTGCAGGTAGTTCCTCTCTTTGTCTGTCACTCTCTGCCACTCTTTTGCCAACAACGAAACCGCCTTCCTTCTGTTGTTGCTTCCCTTTTTCTTGCGGGATGCAGAACGCTGTAGCAGTATTAACCTGCGCCTGTCCACTTTCCGCTTCTCTACAGTCTCCCCGTTGCTCAGAGTGAGGCGCTTTGATATTTCCGTGTCTATCCCGGCGGGATTGTTCACCACTGGTTTCGCCTCCAGGGTCGGCATTTCATACGATAAACCAACTTCCGTGCGCAAAGGCTTTCTTGTAATCCTTATCGCTTTCAGCAATGCGTTCGGCGGCAGCTCCCGCTCCGTCTTCACTTCAATGCGGGGAAGCCCCTTTACCTTGAGAACCAGATTCCGCCCCTCGCGCTTGAGCATCTTACAGCACCGGTCGTTTTTCTCTATTGTCCGCCAACGCTTGGAACTCTTGAAACGAGGGAAACCTCCATGCCTGAAAAACTGTTTGTACGCTTTGTCAAGTCTTGAGAGAACGCCGCGGAACAAAATAGCGGAAACTTCATTGAACTCCGCAATACTTGCCCTTACCTCCGTGAGTTCCTTGCACTGGTCAAAGAAACTGCGGTTTTTGCCAGTTTTTCTGTAGCAGTCAATACGGGATTCCAGACCCGCGTTATAGAGTTCCGCGGATAATCTGAATATCTCCCCAAGCCTCTGGTGTCCTGCGACAGACAGCTTGGCGCGACATTTGTAGGTCTTTATCATTGCTCTATATATACCCGGTTTGTCTGCGATTGCACCTGTTCACGTCTAGAATTGTATATAATTTCAGTCCCTTTATAATCAACTGTGGAGGCGGCTTTGCGTGGGCGCCTCGGGCGAGGGGGTAAAGGCAGAAATGGTACTGGTAGAGATAAAGGAGCTAAAGCGCGCGGTGCGCGACACCGTGTGTCCCGGCATGGACTTGGGTCACACGGATTCGCTTTGAGGGAAGCGGTAACTGTAATAATCCAAATGCTCGGATGGTCCTTCTCCGACAACCACAATTTTGGGTTTAAGATATTTAGCCAAGACCTCGGCGCTCTTTCGCTCTCTCTTCCATGGCGGGGAGCGAAAAGAATATCAATTTTTAATCCCTATGTGTCAGTCAAAAAAATCGCCCGGCAAATTGAATCGCCTTATTATTTCTTTGTAGTAACCCTTGGGAACGGCTTTGTTCTTTCCATGAAAAGGAATGGGGAAAGATCTTTTGCTGCCGTCTACATCCGGATGATAGATTTTCGGATGTTTCCCCCCGTGTCGGATTTCAAACCGACCGTCGTAATCTCGAATCTTCTTGACGAGTTCATGATAGGAATAAACCTTGGAGCTGGACATAAACTTTATCTTGAAGCAGTGCCGGAACGACCAATGGATAAATGACCTATCTTCGGCCGTTGGTTTTCGGTGGGTAGTGAATAGAGGATGGATTTATCGGATTTCGCGTTCTTAGTTTTTGATTCCCTGTTTTTTAGTTCCTCGTACAACTGGAAATATTTTTCCTCGGACCGGTAATGATACGACATGGAGTTTTCATTGCAGAACTCAATCTGATCCTGAATCAGTTCCTCAAGCAAACTCACGGCTTCTTTAAAGGTTTTCCCATGTCCTAAGACGCTGACTTCCAGTCCGAGCGCATACCACAAGCCGTCTTCCCGATAACCGATCACCTTTATGGTTTCTTTGTTGAGGTCGATTTCGGTGGTTTTTTCTGCCATTTAAAGTTCCTTTCTATTCACCCAGTAAATTACCAGTTTAGAATTATTGTCGTACGCGTCGCCAAAGGTTCCGGCATCAATTATTTTAACATTGGAAATCGTTCCTTCTCTTCTGATTTGATCAATATACTCAAGAGACTCCCCGGGGTTTAGTTTTGACGGTATGAGTTCCCCTCTTTCTAGGGCACGCGTGTCGACTTGCGACATCTCGTCTCCATCCTGATTGGAGACGAGATAATCCCTTATTTGAACAAGTATTTCCTGTTTCAACATTATTATCTCTTACCGCCGATACTTGTTTTTAAAATATATTGCAAATTTGATTTTGGTCAATTGACCGGCCATATCATTTTTTAAGACAGGCAAACAAAAACGCCTTTATAAAGACATATCGTTTGTACACCTGGCCACTTCCTCCAACCAGCTCCGATTCCAAGCTATTCTATAACGGCCCGCAATCTCAACCGTCGCACCCACTATATCAGGCGACCTGATGCGTCTGATGCGCTGCACTTGAACAGTGCAAATTAGGTCCGTTCCCAGACCGAAGCCTGAAAGCCTGCGGGCCCGGTAATCCCTTTGATATACAGAAATCCTACAAAAGCCAAGCGGTAAATACCGACACACGTTAAGGAAAGAGAGTTTTCGTCTAGCTTCCTTGAGGGCCTTCTTTACCACTCTACGGCAACTCCGCTTAATGAGCCTCTGATCAACGATGCCAACTTCTCGTGCGACCACTACGTCCGCGTTCAGAACAGCTCCCCAAGCATTCCGGTGTATTTCCGTGTTCCTGACAGCTACATTGATCCACCCAAGTTGTTGACGAATATCAGAAGCTATCGATGGGTTATGAATCTTATAGGACAGCCATAGAGTCTCCAGCTTTTTCCATATTCTCGGGAGACGTAACTTCGGAACGAAAAATAAAAGATTGTCTTCTAGGACATCGCTGTATTGCTCTAGTTGACTATTATTCACTCTATGCTCGGCTAGTTTGCCACCGTCAAACGCCGCAAATCCAGGTAAATGTCTCTCAGAACGAAGGGAGAAAAAGTAGCGATCATAACCCGGGGCAATCTTCTCGACCATTATTGCCGTTTGAAAAAGAGAGAAGTAGACCTTTTGCTCATCCATGGTGTTTATACGGGCGTAGATTATTAGCTGAGTTCCATTGATTTGTGTCGATGGCAAGCAGCCGCCAACTTCCCAATACGGTGTTTTTGTCTCCGCCCTTAACTCCTCTATCAACAAATTTACCGGCAACCTATAGCGGTCGTCTTTCCGAGTAAAAATGAATATCGAGAAGGCTAGCAAGAGACCATTGCAAACATCCAATAAGTCATCGAATTTGCGAATAATACTATTGCTGTCGAGTTCTTGCCGGTTGCTCTTCTTGTCTTCATAAATAACGCTATCCGCCGAGTAGGTTACTCCTCCATGGGCTATGCCGTTTCGCATCAAATGATCATATGGAGATAGTAAACTTCGAAAGTTTGTAGATTCTAGTTCTTGGACAATCTGATATAAGTCTAGATCTTCAACGCTTTTTCCTCGGTCCAATCGGGAAAAATATGCGACGATTCGCAGCAAGGGTCGAAAGACAGCTTCAGCTAACCGGAGATAAGCAGGGTGTATGTCTTGATCGATGAAAATGAGCCGTCCATAGTCGTCTCTACTCCGTACTTGCTCATCGTGCCAATCAAACGCACATATCTCGTTGACATGTCTATAGGCGTTGTTAATCTGGGCATTGTGTTCATCCAACACTTGAAGAAGAGCATTTTTATGTTCCCTGTCCAGCTCGATTAGTTTATCCAAGAACACTTGGAAGGCATCCTTGGAGAAAAATCGTTGTGGACGCGTTTCAAGATACTTCCAGAGTGAAATGAATTGTGTGCCTTCGACTGCGTGGAGCATTGGGAACACCGAAAGCAACTCTTCAATTCGTTGCGTGTGTAGCTTGAGGAGAAGCGGATTTATCAATTTTTGGTCGCTGGATTTCATTGTTCTGGAGTCACCCAAGTTTCCACTAGCTGGGACGCCCGATCTCAGCTATGATCTGATCGTCGACCTCGCCGATACTTTCGGTTTCATCTGTCCTGAAGGATGTATAAAAATCTGTCTTGCATATAAGACAGAAAAAGATCGGGTGTTCGCTTTCGTTCGGAACCGCTGTCTTCTGATTTCGCTTTCGCACGGATGCCGGGAGTTGCAACCTTTGTTAATGATGAAAAGATTTGAAGTGTCTCTTGGCTTCCGAATTGAAGGGGGAAAGTTTCTTCCCAATCCGACTCATGGTGTGAAAATTCAGCAGCGTCAAAAAGCTGAATCGTCCGACGATAATCCGCTGTCGCTTTATTCGTGTCAGAACCTGCCTTCACATCCATAAAATCCGGGAAAGACTCCGTCATATCAAGTTTGCAACCGAAAGCGTCCCGTAAAGGTGCGGGAGACAGCGGGACTGTCATTCTAAAAGTCTCGGAAGAAAAAGATTGTTTAACTTTTTCGGATTCGGCCGCGTCCGTAATTGCGGTTTTTATCTTGATCACGGTTTCCAGGGCAGAAGATTCCTCCGAAAGCAGATTCAGAATGTGCTGGTTTAAACTTACTCCATCCCTCTCCGCCTGATTCGAGAGTTTTCTATGAAGACTTTTGGGCAGCCTGAGAAGAAATCTTCCGCTGAAGTCCTTGTCTTCCTTGGGTTCGGGGATTTCCACATTGTCTTCAATGCTCATTTCAAACCATGCCTTCTTAGCGTCCTCGATCATCTCTTCAAGCTGGTCGAACTCATCACAGAAAGTCATGCAACCCGGCAGATCTGGTATTTCCGCAAAATAGCCCGCTTCGCTTTTCTGTATCCTTGCCTCATACCTCAGGTTCATGTAGTAATCCAAGTCTTTGACCTTCTTCCGCATTTTTTACTCCTCATTCTCTATAATTTCCTCAAACATAGAAATCGCTTTTTTGACATATACCTCATCCACGTGTTTCCCATGTGGTCTCGGCAACGTCAGTCTGTATGCTTTTAATCTAATCTTGTAGTGAGAACCTCTCCTAGGCGGTTCAATCTCGGAGTCAAACATCTCAAACAGTTTTATCAGTTCATTAAACGTAACATTCTTGGTACTTCCACTGATTTTCGCAAACAGCCTGTCGCGCCGTTTTTTTGACATCTGCTTTTCTTCAACTCACCGCCACCTTTATTAGACAATACCATATAATGACTCTGATCTTTCTAAGATGATTGTGGCTCCCTACGCACCAAGATTAATTCATTCATAACTCCCCTCGAATTTCAATTCAGCAGGCAGGGCGTTGTAAAGCCTTCAAGGCAGCCCAGGCATTATCGCAGGAAACCCGTAATTCAGGGACTATCCGGCAAAGATACAGCAACTGTAAATAGAGCAGTCCTGCGTCTTCGCTTTTCATTTTGCCGAACGCCAATTCCGTCATCCAGTCACTGACAAACGCCATCCACTCATCCGGGCTGGTACGGCTTGCGGCGGCCATAAGGCAAATCTGGACATCCTCCACTACCAGCACAGGATATTGGACATCATGCCTGTATTTACGCACAAGGATTCGCAATTCGTCCGCCAGATTAGGACTTCTCGCAGTTGCCGCAACCGCAGCCAATCCGTCCAGCACAGCGATAAGCTGCGACCTGTCTTGCAGGTCAGCAATTCGATAGTCGGCACGTTTGAGAGCTTCTACAGCCAGTTCTGTCTGATGCGGGCCGATAAGAAAATTCCGTCCTGAATTCACAAGGGCACCGAACGATAATGGGCTAAGCTTATCCGAGTTTAGTTGTTCCTCTATGGCAATACCCACCCCCGGTGGCAAGCTTGCTGCCAGTTCCAGATTCCCTTCTAACGGCCCGGGCAGATAATGATAAAAAGGAATTCCTACAGAGTGAAGGCTCTCGGGACCGGTTCCCAGAACGAGGCCGTACAGTTCGGAATTCTCGATATTCTGTCTGTATCTCACCCCCGCCGCCATAACACGACCGAGGAAAGTCGCCTTGATTTGCGCCGGAGTCCAAAGACCCGGAATCCAGCGAGGCTCAAGACGCATATCAACAAGTGATTGCACATAGCTCTCCCCCCCACGGATTACAAACGCCGACTGACAGAACGAATCGATATCGGCGCGTGAATTCGCCATCTGACGATTAATTAACGCGGCTTGGGACAATGCCGCCAGTCTTCTGTAGAAAGGCGGTTTCGAAGAAAACAGACGGGTTCTTGAAAGTTCTCCATCGACAAGACAGAACAGTGCCTGGAGATGCTTGAAACCGCTGGATTCTCCGTTGACATCATCATCACGAATCTTTTTGACGAGCTTAACAAGAACAGGCTCGATTTCCGGTCTCGATTGAACAACGCGCAATCCGACTTCAACCGCCCCAAGCTGCGAGAGCCTGTCTCCATGTTTTTCCAGAAAGTCGAAAGCGTGGGCAAGTGCGTCCGCATCCAGACGCTCAACCTGTATTTCATCCGTCAGGGCTGAGTGCGACGACAGAAGCAGGCTTAACAGGAAACCTTCGTATGGCCGCCACGCGGACAGTCCCCGAAAAAGGTTTCCGGCACTGGCAGCGGCGTAATTTTCCACCGTGGCGCTCCCGTCATATCTCCCCACCAGTCTCTCGAAGTATTTCTCGGAGGACGGAACTAAAAAGGGAACATCTATTGTCCCGCTCGCGAGAACTCCATGTATGGACTGCGCCATGTCTGCCGGCGTATTGATAAAATCGTCTTCGAACGCCTTGATCTCCCTCTCTTCAATAGCGCGCTTTTCCAGAACGCTTCTCCACATGTCCCGCGCGTCTTCCGGCAGATTAAACGCGGAGGCGAATTCCTCGAAAAAACGCAACCTTTTTCTTTTCGGGGAAAGCATAGTAAACCCAAGGGAAAGTGGATACATCCCGTCTTCATGAAAAAGCATGAGTTCCGGCAACTGACCCTTCCCGTTCACATTCTTCAGTTCCCACTTCCGACCATCCTCGTCCGTGACCTGCGCGGAGGATCTGCCCGAAAGAATTTTCCGGGCGGCGGCGCACAATCCGGAATGTTGAAACCGGATCTTGGGCGTTCCGAAGGAAGCAGCCTGATAGGTCTTGAGGCCGTACTTTTCGCAAAAACCTGATTCCTGAATAAGGGGTTCCCGAAACATAGGAGGCACAAGGTGCAACGCCGCATCCGCCAACCCGGACAGAGCCTCCGGATCGTTTCTGATCTCAGGCTTTTCAGCCAGTTCCATTTCCACCAGTTTGGGGATACTCTCCTTGTACTGTTCAAGAATACGGGAATGCAGTTCGGGACGCTGCTGTTCCATCCCTGCCAGAATTCGATCTTCAACCCACGCCCAGTAGTCCTCCAAAACTTCGGGCGACACCCCGGTCGAGATCATGAACATCCTGATTCCTCGCACCTCATATTCGGCCGGGTTCATGCTGTCTTTGTTTTTGTCGGCAAGGTTCTGAAACCAGCCCGGCATGTCAACCGATTCAACGATCCATTCAGAAAAAGCCCGCGCATTTGACAGGTCTTTTCCGGCACTCCATAAGTCATTGAGGGTCAGCACAAAGGCTGTCAGGAACGTATCCACCCAGAAATGCTCTTTGGGAAACTGAAGCCATCCGCTCATCTGAATACAAAGTATGTTTTCCCTTATGGCCTTAAGCTCAGCCACTTCGACAACTTTGCCTTCCTTTACCGCGGAAGCGGCAAGATGGTGCTCAAGTTCATGCTGAATTACGGGAACAAAGAAATACCCTGCCCGACGAAGCCGGGCTCTATGCTCAAACCTGTCTTCCTGGGTTATTGAATCCGATGAGACCAGTTCATCAATAACATCCAGCGTCGTAAATACTGGAACCTGGATGCCCTTGTTGCTGATGCTGGCATTCTGATTTATGCACCTGTCATCCACGATGACTGCGGCGCAGTCGCCGACCAAGGAAAACATGTCGGCTATCGGGTACCTGCGCAGCAGCGGGTCGTCCGTCTCATCGGTTATGAAATGTCTGGCCAGCCTTACTCTGCCCGACTTTATCCGGGAACTCAGTACAGCACGTATGATCTCTATAATACTGCCGACTTCATCGGAAATATTTTCGTAAGAAATCAACTCGTCCGCTTCGGACACGGTTCCCGGGGAAACGACGAGCCTGAAACCTGCGGCCTGCAGTTCTTCAAGCACTCCGAGATACAGGAAATGAGTTACGGACAAGTCGTCCAGATACAATACCGCTCCATCCATTATTTCCGGCTGGCTCGGCCAATCTTTCTCATGAATCCGCATATAGTCACGCGCTTTTCTCCTGGTCTTCTCCGTAATTCTGCCTTTTTCACGCAGTTTATCGATAAAAGACCCGCAACTGCAAAGCACATGCTCATGCCCCGTCAAGTCGGCCTCTTCCTCCATCATGGACGCAACCCGGTAAACCGGAGATGACATGACAACTAGGCACTGGATTTTATCGTCATGCAATGGTTTCTTTTCCGCCTCGGCTATCAGGACGGCCAGACCGTCGCCTATTTGATCGCACAGGTCGCTTTCAGGAACGGCACTGGGCGTAAGTTTCTCGATCTTTTGCGTGGCAAGCAGATCACGCAATTTGTGCGCATCCCTTATCCGGCTTGGCTGATGAAAACCAGCCTTCTCTCTTTCCTCAAAAAGCCACGCAAGCGTTGAATGGGGGATATAAACCGTTTTGAAAGCGTCTAAAGCTTTTTCAAGCAAATCCTGACCCAGAAAACCCAAGGTGAGCAACGCAGTGGCGTCAAATCCAACTGCTTCACCGGTGTTAAGGCGCGCCGGAGGCCTGCTGCCGCTGTACGCCGGAATTATCCCTCTTCGCCTCGGGTCCATCTCCGACAGGTTGGCCAGAGCACGAAAAAGCGTCAGTTCGACTGCGGACCTGTTCAGATAGTGAGCGACAAGCAATATCGGAATTCCTCCAGAGACATAAAGTCTCCAGATTTCGTGGTTCCGCTGATTCCACTCCGAATTCAGGTTGACCATATCTCTAAACGAAACCGACCGGATCGGACCATCGTCACCGGAGAGCGAAGCAGCTTTCCGGAGCCACCAAATCGCTTTCGGGTCATCCTCCCAGCCGTCTTCCGAAGCCAGCAAGTAGGCGGTAGACAGCACGGCAATGTCGTCTTCCCCTTTCTCGGCACCTGCGGTTACGAGTTCTTTCGCAATCTGCAGCTTCAACCTTACGGCAAGCCCGGCTACCTCCATTAATTCCCGTGCGGTTCTTTTGTCCCTGTTTGTGTACTCATCGGCAATGATGGCGGGAAGTTTGTTCCAATCCCCCAAATAGACCGAAAGACTGATCCTCGATACGCGGTAGCTTTCTTCATCCTGATAATGGTTCAGCGTTTCTAACACGGATCTGGATTCAAGAAGTTCGCCTTCGCGATACAATGCCCAGCAATAAGCCCTTCGTAGGTTTCCAGACTGATCAAGGTCAATCAGATTCTTGTTCGCTTTTATAAACTCGACGAGCTTTCCAGTCCTGTTCGTTCTGCTGAAGGCATTAACGAGCCTCTGCGCATCCGGCAAAGAGGAGGTCTCTTTGAAAAGATCTTCTCCGTATCTGCAAAGGTCTTCCCACCTGCCCTCGGACTCGAGGTCGAGAACTAGCGCTCTCAAGTCCTTCAGGGAACCCGTCTCTTCGAACTGCCTCTTCGCAAACTCAACCGTATCGTCTTTTTCCGCCGCGGAAATCATTTCCTGAACTTTTTTACATTCGGCTTTCGAAAGTCCCTCCCGCTTGAGCGTATCGAAACATTCCTTAGCCTCCTTATGCAGACCGGCCCGGCAAAGCACCTCGATTTTGAGTGACAGCACAAACCTGCTGCCTGATAAACGTTCAAGCTCATCCCCGTAGCGCTCTATCTTGCTGACGATATTCTCAGGGTTCTTATCCGCCAAGATAAGAGCAAGCCGCGCTCTCGCGGCATCAAAAGTGACTTCGCCCCGCAGGGCGGTCTGTTTCTCTATTTCCCGCTCAACCTTCTGGCGACCCAGATCAACTCCGAATTCAAGTGCAAGGTGAACAACTCCAAGAGCGCGTTTCGGGTCACGAAGCATGGTCTCCAGCCGCCGTTTTCCTTCATTCGATTTATCGGGGTCTGTAAGCTCAAGCCAAAGCGCGTACTCTTCACATATTTTCGCCGCTTCAGAATAGTTCATATCCCAGGCAACATTTCCCGCCTCAATGAAATAATTTCGGGCTTTCCGCCGCTCACTGATTGACACTTCGTCCGAAGCCAGCGAAAAATCCCTCGCATAAAACGGCGGTTGCCTGAACACCGAAGTGCGGAATTCTTCAGGTACTGTTCTCAGCAGGCAGGCCATCCCCATCATGTAATAGAGCGCCGGAGCTTCGTCGATATTCTCGTCGGTCCACCCATCGACACACCTGCGGGCGGATTCCCATTCGGCAAGCTCAAGCAGCAAGCTCAGAAGAAAATATCTGCCGTCGGAATCCAGTTTGGTCGCTTCAATGCCGGCAGTCCTCAGCCAGTCAACGGCTGCCCGCCCGCCTTCATGGTTCGCTACTATCATAAGCATGGCAGAACGGGACATGGGCAGATCAAGGTCGGCCAGAATCCCTAGAGCGCCTTTCTTTCCGTCCTTATTCGAGGAGAGAAAAGCTTCCGCAATTGTGGTTTCCACGCAGGTATCAAGACTTTTTGCCAGATCCAGGCACCTTTCCGCCTCTTCTGATGTTTCCCTAAGAGACAGGAATCTTGCGCACCACGCAAGCGCCCTGCTCCTTACGGATGCGCTCCCCAGGGAGAGATTCCCCTTATCAATTCTTTTCGCAAGTTCCAGTGAGGAACCTACATTGTCAAAGCCCGCAAAAAACCGCGATTTTCGAAGCTTCCCCAATTCCTCTTCAATTTTCTCGTCAACAAGCTCCGTAGGAATTCGTATGCGGGAAAATAAATCAGGATCGGAAAAACGCTGATTCCACATCCTGTCCTCGTGTTCACGCTTCCAGTGCTTAAGCTCTTCGGCGGGATAGGATTCATGCTGGCCGTCCACTACCGCATGGTGGTTCGGACAAAGCAGAATAAGATTTTCTGGGGAATTCAGTTCCTTTTGCGTTAATCCCGGTTTTCCCCTCGGACCCTTCTTTTTAATCGCATAGATATGGCTTATTTGTCCAGTTACTAGTTCAGGGGAATACTCGGTAGCTGGTTCAATAATATTATTAGCGCATTCGGGATACGCACACTGGTTTCCGCTCAGGGTAAACAGAATTTTTAATGTCTTCTGTGTGTAACGTCGCTTCGGCTTAGCCATGTTCTTTTTATTCCCGCAATGCTATTATTGAACATACACAAGGATTTGTCAAATTTATAGTATCATATAGAATACTATTCCGGCATGTCGAGCCCGTTACGCCTGCAGAGAGCCAGTTCCGCAAGGTTAACTGGGATGGTGCTGGTGCTCGATTCTTGCAAGTGACACTTCAATGAAAAATATCTAATAGGAGGAAAATCCAATAACGAAAATTCATAAATCCGAAGGCACCACTCCCACGGAAAAATTGCTTTCTCAGCTTTGCGAGAACACGTTCTTGAAATTCTGGAGCTATCCGAACCCGTGTAAAGACGACAGAGTTCCGGAAAACGCGAGAATTCATAAGTTCGTCGTCGCCCATGGAGTGGAAGAAACCCTGAAAAAGTTTTCCGGCAAGGATTATTCCGGAAGCCTTGCCATTTCTTATGGAGAGCACGCTAAACCCTCCGCGGAGAGACCTTCCTGCGTGAAGTTGAGTGCGCTAGGGAAAGCTCTGGAAGGAGGGAAAGCTATGGCATAGCTGGAAATCATTCATAGTGAGCCAGTGGGTTCGACTCCCATCCGGCAAAGGGTACAGTCAGCCAGCCGGAAGCGAGTTTTGCATGGCGCACGGTAACGTGTGTCGTGAAGCGTAAACAGCGGGTGGTAAAGCGCCGCTATTGAGTCTCGATAAACGCAATGATGACGCCTTCACTTTTCAATTACTGGGGGCAGTACCGGAGCGTCGCAAGAGACGAGACGCCGAGGGTCGTCCGGGGTCAAAGAACGGAGGCATAGCCACGGGAAGGCTCACCAGGGAACCTGGGAGACCCTGCATTGTCCACGTAGCGAATCCCGGAAGCAGAGGGGATCCGGGGGAACAATGTCCCTTGGCCCTGCGTGCGGGGTAGCCGGTGCACACAGGGAGCGCGGAAGCGATAACACTAACAAGCGGTTACGGCGTGGTACCGGAAAACGAACAAATAAGCCGAAGGGAAGCAATGCGGGGAGTCATAGTGCTCTGATAGTACTGATGAAGGCGGGGAACCGTGTCCGGCGGGACCCGGTGGAGGGAAGCGGGGCACCGCGTGAGTAGAGCCATTAACGGGGAATGTAAGGGGGCAACACAGAGTGCAATGAGTACGTTAACGAAACGGGAATGGATAGCCGAGCAGGCAAGGGAACACCCGGAGCGGGTGTTCACATCACTGAATCATCTTATAGACCTTGAATGGATGATCGTAGCGTATCAGCAGACGAGGAAGGACGGAGTTGGGGCGGCGGAATATGAGGAGAATCTTGAGAGCAATCTCGAGGATTTGCTCAGCCGCATGAAGTCGGGGCAGTACAAGGCTCCGCCGGTACGTCGCCACTACATACCGAAGGCGGATGGTACGCAACGGCCGCTGGGGATACCGACATTTGAGGACAAGGTGGCGCAGAGGGCGGTACTGATGATGCTTGAGTCTATATACGAGGGAGACTTCCTTGAGTGCTCATATGGCTTCAGGCCGGGGAGAGGGGCGCACGGGGCGCTCGACGCCATATGGGCGGGAGTAATGAAGGAAGGGCAGAGATGGGTAATAGACGCGGACATAAGGAAGTATTTTGACAGTATCGACCACGGTAAGCTGCGGGAGTTTCTTGATCTGCGGATCAAAGATGGTGTAATAAGGCGCATGATAGATAAATGGCTTAAGGCAGGAGTATTAGAGGAGGGGCAGTTGAGGCGGTCAACGGAAGGCACCCCGCAGGGTGGGGTGATAAGTCCGATGATCTCAAATCTCTACTTCACCATGTCATAGACAAGTGGTTTGAGGAGACGGTGAAGCCGCGGATGAAGGGACGGTGCCAGTTGGTAAGGTTTGCGGATGATTTCGTAATGCTCTATGAGGAAAGAAGGGACGGGGAGAGGGTGAACAAGGTGCTTGGCAAGCGACTGGAGAAGTATGGATTAGCGCTCCATGAGGCCAAGACACGGTATGTGGACATGCGGGCAGGCAGAAAGGGAGAAGATCACAGGTTTGACTTCCTGGGGTTCACGCATGTGTGGGGGCGGTCGAGGAAGGGCAACAGAGTGCTGCGAAAAGTAACGGCCAAGGGACGGTATGCAAGGGCGGTAAGTGCGGTCAATGAGTGGTGCAGGGGAAACCGCCATATGCGGATAGACGCGCAGGCCGCGCACCTTGGGCGGGTAATTCGCGGGCACTGCAACTACTATGGGGTGACGGGGAACAGGAAGAGGCTAGCCCAGTTTCGAAACTAGGTCATAGAGGTATGGCGGAAGTGGTTGTCACGACGCAGCCGCAAGGGGCGAGTGAACTGGGAGAAGATGAAAGAGATACTCAGGAAGAATCCACTGCCAAGGGTCAAGGTAGTGCGACCGGTAAATACTATATGAGTGAAACTAGCACGCGAGGAACCGAGTGCGTTAGACGCGTACGCTCGGGTCTGCGAGGGGAAGGGCGCGGCAACGCCCCTCCCTACTCGATAAAAAGAGGATCCCGTCCATATCCTAGACAGTTCTAATGTTGAAACTGTTCTTCGTGAACTTGACACTATTTCCGATTTTGCCGAGTTCATAAACGATAAGGAAAAAACAATCGGCACATGCGAGTCTCTTCTGTATTTCGGAGAACATGAACTTCTCGCACACTACTTTCTCAGCTATGACGAAAGTCGGAATAGATATCGTACCAATCCCGGAAACCCGAACTCTTCTATCATAGCGGCAGATGGACTTTGGGAATATTTTTCCAAATCAGAACCTTATAAAAGGAGAAAAGAAGCGAATGAGATTTCCTATTTTTGGGACAAATTTATACAGCAAGTATGCCAAGATATGCTTGATGGAGCTTTACTCAACGATATTGATTTAGAAAGAGGACAGCATCTTATATGCGAAATGGCAAAAGAACCACGCTTTACGCGTCGATTGCTATCCGAGGAAATACGGAAAGAGGTACGCAACTTCCCCGAAACCGATCATTCTGTGCTTCCCAAAGTTAAATTCATGTCCTCGCTTCAAAAAGATAAGGGGTACGTATTTTTACAGCTAAAATGTCCGCAAACCGGAGATTTCGAGAACCGTTATCGTCCAGCTCGCCAAA
Source organism: Candidatus Dadabacteria bacterium (assembly GCA_026705445.1). NCBI lineage: Bacteria > Pseudomonadati > Thermodesulfobacteriota > Candidatus Dadabacteria > Candidatus Dadabacteria bacterium. Next base: position 35,011 of record JAPPAR010000011.1, on the reverse strand, counting down.
AAATGCTCGAAGTCGCATGCGGGGTTATCAGGAACAGGTTTGCGAATCTAAATACCGTGATTGGAATCAGCCAGTATGCTTCAAAGTTCAGTAATGGAAATTCTCGAGACTTTATTCTCCTTGATTGTTCCGAGTGGACGGAAGAAAGACAAACGTTCTACGAAACGGAAAACGAAATTTCGGATTTTTTAAAAACAAGAACATGCAAAAGACCATAAGATACGCAGGGGATTTCCCTGAACCGGAAAATCGCACCTAAGATATTCAAATGGATCGCATTACATTGTGGACAGAACTGCCACCCCATCTGGATAGAAAAGTATATAAGCCTCTTTTAGGATAAGATTTTTGAGGAAATGTGACCTTTCAATATAATTCCCGAAACTTTTGATCAAAAAAAGCGGGAAACAGGGAAAGAAGAGATGACTGCGATCAAAAACTCCCCGTGCCCAACCCCTTTTGACAAGCACGCCAGTGGCATGTAAAAACCTGCTTTTGCGGCTAAGCAATAAAGTACAGGGTTCGGAAATGTCGAACAACAACTACATACATATATTCGATACGACGCTTCGCGACGGGGAGCAGGCCCCGGGCTGCAGCATGACCTCTGAGGAGAAGCTCCGGGTCGCCTATCAGCTAGAGCGCTTGGGAGTGGACATAATAGAAGCGGGGTTTCCAATATCCTCGGAGGAGGACTTCCGGTCCGTAAAGAAAATAGCGCAGAAGATAAAAGGCTGCCAGATAGCCGGGCTCTGCAGGGCGAACTTAAAGGACATAGACCGCGGCTGGGAAGCGGTGCAGCATTCTGAAAGCCCGAGGATACACACCTTCATCGCCACCTCGGAGATACACCTTAAGCACAAGCTGAGAAAAACAAGAGACCAGGTGCTCGAGATGATAAGCGGCGCCGTTAAGCACGCGAGGAACTACACGGACAACGTCGAGTTCTCCTGCGAGGACGCGACGCGCACGGACATCGACTATCTCTGCACGGCGGTCGATGTGGCCGTCCGCTCGGGAGCCACCACGATCAATATCCCGGACACTGTCGGGTACACGATTCCCGAGGAGTTCGCCTACATAATCCATACGCTCGTAAAAAACGTCCCTAACTTGGATGACGTGATCCTGAGCGTTCACTGCCACAACGATCTCGGCCTTGCGGTGGCTAACTCCCACGCCGCGATAAGCGAAGGGGCAAGGCAGGTCGAGTGCACGGTTAACGGCCTCGGGGAGAGGGCCGGCAACGCATCGCTTGAGGAAATAGTTATGGGATTGAGCGTTAGAAGCGACAAGAAGCCCTACACTTTCGGGATAAACACGGCGCAGATATATCCGACGAGCAGGCTCGTTTCCCAGGTAACGGGGGTTAACGTGCAGCCGAACAAGGCTATAGTCGGGGCGAACGCATTTGCCCACGAGGCGGGCATACACCAGGACGGGGTGCTTAAAGAGAGCATCACCTACGAGATAATGACCCCGCAGGAAGTGGGGATTCCCTCTAACCAGATAGTGCTCGGCAAGCACTCGGGGCGCCACGCGTTTCGCGACCGCCTTGAGGAATACGGTTATGTTCTCGAGCCTGAGGTTTTCGAAAACGCGTTTACGAAGTTCAAGGCGCTTGCCGACAAGAAGAAGTACGTTTTCGACGAGGACATAGAGGCCCTTATAAACCAGGAGTTCCTGCGGTCCTCTGATTATTACGAGTTTACGGCCGCGAGCTACTCAGGCGGAACGGACTCATCGCCAGAGGCAAGCGTCACGATCATGGCGGGAGAGGAGGAGATCTCGGTCCGCGAGACGGGTTCGGGGCCTGTCGACGCGATTTTCAAGGCGGTCAAGAAGGCGACGGGACTTGATCCCAGGCTTGAGAATTTTTCGGTATCGTCTATAACAGGCGGGACGGACGCACAGGGAGAAGTCACGGTCAGGATATCAGATGAGGGAGTGATATCGCAGGGACAGGGAGTGGATACGGATATTTCGATAGCGAGCGCGAAGGCTTTCGTCAGCGCGCTTAACAGGCTTCGCTGGAGGAAGGAGCATCCGCGGCGGGGTTCTGAGCTTAAGGGAATTTAGATGGTTCGGGCTGTTTGGGTGCGGGGGGCCGGATGCCTTCGAAACGGTTTTCGAAAATACGTTCTCGATTTAATGCCGGGTGTCGCTCGTTCCCGGCTTTTGCGCGACATGGCGATGCTTGGTTTGTCGGCAAAATCGGGGGGGGGGATTAAGGAATTGGAATTTGAGTTTTGTTGGTGTTATCCTTTTGGAATAGTGGGTTTTTTTGTGGTTTCCCATATTGATTTTCCGAAATGGTGCTATTTAAATGAGGCTTAAAAAAAAATGTTGACACTTCAGTGTGTTTCCGTGTAGAATCAGTTAACGGTGATAGATGATCTTGAGACTGCGAATAAAATTTGGAAACAATTCATAAGGAGGATTTTTCATTATGAAGTTACGTAACTTTTTTGCAATAATGTTTTTGCTGGTGGGGTCATTGGCTTTTTCCGCCTGCACGGACACGGAAACTGTGACGGAAACTGTGGCGGAAACTCAGTATGTGTGTCAAGATGGATCCACAGTTGAGGATTCCGACATGTGCCCAGAGCCAGAACCTGTTTATGACGAGATAGGGCCGGGTTATGAGGTAGGAAAAGATAGTTGTTATGAGGATGGTGACCGCAACGGAATGATAGCTGGTACCGACATGGGTGATTGTATCCATGGCCAGGAAGGCAACGACTCCATTAAGGGCATGGGTGGTAACGATATGCTCTACGGGAACCAAGGTAACGACAAACTCTACGGAGGGGCCGGTGATGATGAGCTTGTTGGCGGCAGCGGCGACAATACGCTTGACGGGGGTGACGGCACCGACATTGCGATTTACATGGATGTTATGAGAGTAGTGGTCAACCTAGGCGACGGTGTAGCCAGAGTTCGGCACTCCGACCCTGAAGATGTAGACGAGCTTGTAGAGATGGGAGATAGCGGAATAGGTATGGATACCTTGGTGAATATTGAGAACGTCAAGGGCAGCCTGTTGGGAGAAGACATAATAAACGGCGACGACAATGCGAACGTGCTTAAAGGTCTTGATCAAGCTGATACGATTAACGGCCATGGGGGTGACGACACGATTATTCCCAACCGTCCTGCGGAAGACGATGCAGCGAATGTGGCCAGCGGCACCGCCCCAGAAGTGGACGGCATTGATACGGTCGACGGGGGCGAAGGAAGCGACACCATAAGCTACGAGGGCGAAAGTGCTGCGGTGACCGTTAATCTTGCTACTATTGTTGCAGCCGTGGGAACCGATACCCCGGACGACGCCACCGACGATGTCATTGCTCATGTTGCGGTTAGTGGCCCTGCTGCTACCGACAGAATCGTGCTTGTGGATCGAGGGACGGAAGATGAACCAAAACTAGAGAGCACCATTGAGAACGTTACCGGAGGCTTCGGTGGTGACACACTTACTGGTGATGTCCGGGCCAACATTCTTACAGGCGGAGCCGGAGGCGATGCGCTTAACGGAGAAGCAGATCCCACCACCGCGGAGATGGGCGGTGACGACACGCTTAACGGCGGTCCTGGGAACGACACGCTTAACGGCGGTCCTGGGAACGACACGCTTAACGGCGGCGCGGGCAATGACCAATATATTATCAGTAAAGGAGACGCCGGAGATACGATCTCCGCGTTTGCGGCTGGCGACACGATATGTCTGAAGGGCTTCATGGGCGATGAGAAGCTAAATGTAACAGCAGGCGGCGTGCTTCAGGTGGTGGACCCGGATGACTCGACTGATACTACTGACATTGTCACCATGACTGCCGGTGGGAATCTTGTCCGGCTGACCCAGGATGTAAACTTCAACTGCGACTGAGGGGAGGCGACGGAGCTAACTTGTTTTTTTGTTTTTAAGCGCGGTTTCCGGTAACCCCGGTTGCCGCGCTTTTTAGTGTGCCGGTTTGTTAACACTTCGGGTAGGCGAGTTTCCGCTCTCCTTTGGAAATGGCCCCCTTTTTTTTCTCTTCGAGTAAGGTTGGTATCATCGCCCGGCCCCTCTTTTTGTTCTCCTCCCTGTTATTATCAGAGGATCGGTGCCGGTTTTCCGCAAGTCCCGGCTGAATATGTTCCACCATGCCGACCCTTCCATTGAATCAGGTCTTTGTACTTGAGTCTTTTCCCGTTCATTGCCTCAATAACGGCATCTATCTGCTCGATAGAGGCGAGCGGGCGGATGTTGTGCCTTCCCGCATACTCATCTATATAGCATTGAAGGCGCTTTTTGCTCATCTTGCGGTAAACTCCAGCGAGCCCTCTTTTGAGCATAAACCAAAAGGACTCTATGCCTTGCGTGTGGTGTGATTCTGTCCTTTTATGTATTCTCCGGCTGAGTGGTTTACGCCTCGTGCCTGCAGTTCTTTTTCGCGAGCCCTTTGTACCCGTAGTTCTGATCCGTGTAAACTGTGGTGCCTTCGGGTACGGTTTCTTGCACCATTCTCCGAAGCGTGATACTTGAAACCGCTTCGGCAACCTTCGCCCTAACCTTCTTTCTCTCTCTTTCCTTAATTGCCACAACAGGGGTCTTGTCCTGCGCTCCGGCTCCTGACACGCGAGCTTCTTTTAAGTGTGCATGTTGTGGTATTTCTCCTGACGCAGGTTTCATCTACCTCTACGTCTGCCGTGTGTTGCCGTGACGATGTCGTGCGGATGAGGACGATGGAGGTATCGGCTACCGGTATTTGAAATAAACTTTTACGCAATTATATCCGATCAGGCCCTTCCCTGCGCATGTTCTTAAACCGTACCAATCTTTAAAAGCTTTGGACAATGGCGTCGTCTCGCACCGTTATGCCCCCTTTCGCCGTTTCCGCCGCACCGTTAAATTCTGTATAATAGTACTTGCATGAGTTTACAGACCCCTCTTATGAGTCAGTATCTAAGCGTAAAGAAGGAGTATCCGGACGCAATACTTTTTTTCAGGCTCGGGGATTTCTACGAAATGTTCTACGACGACGCGAAAACCGCGTCGGAAATACTCGGAATAGCGCTCACCTCAAGGGACCGTTCGAAGAAAAACCCGGTGCCCCTCTGCGGCGTTCCCTTCCACAGTGCCGAGCCCCACATATCGAAGCTTCTCGCAAGCGGAAAGAAGGTGGCGGTCTGCGAACAGGTAAGTGACCAGAAGAAAACAAAAGGGCTCGTGGACAGAAAGGTCGTCAGGGTTCTTACTCCCGGAGCAGTTCTTGACTCGGAGAACCTCGAATCGAAAAGCAACAATTTCCTCGCGTGCGTGGCCGAGGAAAAAGACGGCTTCGGGCTTTCCTTCTGCGACATCTCGACAGGGGAGTTCAGGACATCCTTTTTCCGCTCGCCTGAAGACCTTATCTCGGAAATTGCCAGTATCGACCCAAGGGAAATTCTGGTCCCGGATTCCGACGCGGAACCTCCTTGGCTTAAACCCCTGCTTGACGCAAATCCCTGTACGCTCGTAACGAAGGTTGATTCCTGGAAGTGGGAATTCGAGAGATGCAGGGAAATTCTCACTGATGGTTTCTCGGTTCTTACTCTCGAAGCCTTTGAGATCGAAAAAGAGCTTGGATGTGTCCGTGCCTGTGGGGTGCTTTTCGATTACCTCCGGGAAACGCAGAAGGACTTCATGCCGGAGGTAGAGTTCCCCAAGTACTACGACACGGTCGACTACATGAAAATAGACGAGTGGACCGCGAGGAACCTCGAGCTTCGAAGTTCAATTGAAGGATCCCTTAAGCACTCGCTGCTCGGCGTAATGGACGAGACCCGCTCTCCAATGGGAGCGAGGCTACTTCACCGCTGGATGAGCTACCCCCTGCTTGACGCAGAAGAGATAGAGAAAAGGCAGGAAGCCGCGGGGGAATTGCTTGAAAACCTTTCCGCGAGAAAAGATCTCGTGGCGGCGCTCGGGAAAGTCGGGGATCTTGAGAGGCTGATCCACAGGATCGAGACCCCTTCCGCAAGACCCAGGGATCTTGCATCGCTTCGGGATTCCTCGTTTTACATAGAAAAACTCCGCGACGCTATGTTGGATTTTAGTTCAGAAACCCTTGCGTCGCTTTGCGGGAGGATGGATGACTTCCGAGACCTCCGCGGTTACTTGGAGGGCGCCCTTGTTGAGGTGCCGCCAGTTTCCGCGCGGGAGGGAGGGGTTATAAGGGAAGGATTCTCCCCCGAGCTTGACCGGCTGCGCAAGATCCAGGGCGACGGGCGGAAATGGATATCCGAGCTTGAGGGGCGGGAGAGGGAGAGAACGGGGATAGCCAACCTAAAGATCGGGTACAACAGGGTATTCGGCTACTACATCGAGGTTACAAACTCCAAGCTTTCTTCGGTACCCGAGGATTACTCAAGAAGACAGACCCTTTCGGGAAGCGAACGCTTCATCTCCCCCGAACTTAAGGAATACGAAGAGCAGATACTCACCGCGGCGGAGCGTATAGCCGAGCTTGAGGCCTCGCTTTTCGAGGAGGTGCGAAAGCAGGCGGCCGTCGAGGCCCCGCGCGTAAAGGCCACGGCGGCCGTGGTCGCGGAGACGGATGTTTTCTGCTCCATGGGAGAGATTGCGTCGCGCTACGGTTACTGCAGGCCGGAATTTGTCCCGCGCCCCGCAATCGAACTCAAAGACTCCCGCCACCCTGTGGTCGAGAGGATGGGCCTTGAGAGGGGGTTCGTTCCGAACGACGTCACCCTCGATTCAGAGGACAAACGCTTCATGATCATCACGGGGCCCAACATGTCCGGCAAGTCGACTCTCATAAGGCAGGTGGCTCTCATATCGCTGATGGCCCAGATGGGAAGCTTCGTTCCGGCCCGGACGGCAAGGCTCGGGATAGTCGACCGTATTTTTTCAAGGGTGGGGGCGTCTGATAATCTCACTGCGGGACGTTCAACTTTCATGGTCGAGATGGTTGAGACTGCGCACATACTGCAAAACGCCACCCCGAGGAGCCTCGTCATACTTGATGAGATCGGGCGGGGCACGAGCACCTTTGACGGGATGAGCATAGCGTGGGCGGTTTCAGAGTATCTCTACGACTTGGGGCCCCTTACTCTTTTTGCCACCCACTACCACGAGCTGTCGAACCTGGCGGACGTAAAGCCCGGGATCACCAACTCCAACGTAGCGGTAAAGGAGGAGGGAGGGGAGATACTGTTTCTCCGAAAGCTCGTCCCGGGCGCGACGAGCCACAGCTACGGGATACAGGTGGCCCGGCTTGCCGGGGTTCCCGCGAAGGTTCTTAATTCCGCGAGGAAGGTTCTTTTTTCCCTTGAGAAATTCAAGGCCGGGCTTTCCCAGTCGATGCTAGGCGGGCAGCTTCTTCTTTTCGATACGGAACTGGATAAAGAATCTGAGACTGCGTTTAGGAAAGAAGAGCTTCTCACAGAGGATCTTGCAATCCTTGATCCCATGAACATGACTCCCATGGAAGCGCTAGAGAAACTGATCGAGCTTTCTGAGAAGGCGAAAAAATAAAAGCTCTCAATCTAGAGATATACGGGCAACGCTCTTTACAAGCTGATCACTTCTATACCACTGTCCTTGAAATTTGCCTGTCTAGTGATTACAATGTAATTATACAAAGAGGCAAACACATGAAGATTAATCTGATATCTATTGGTAACTCGAAGGGAATTCGTATCCCTTCGTCGGTTATCAAGCAGTGCGGCCTCGGCGACGAGTTGGAGATGCGTGTTGAGAACGGAGTCATCGTGCTTGCGCCTGTGCGGAGCGTGCGCGAGGGTTGGAGTGTTGCTTTTGAAAAAATGGTGGCCGTCGGTGACGATGTGTCGCTGGTTCCCGATGCGCTTGAAAACGACTTTGATGCCGAGGACTGGACATGGTAAAGCAAGTTCGGCGATATGATATATATCTGGTCAACCTGGATCCCGCACAGGGATCGGAAATCCAGAAGATGCGGCCATGCGTAGTGATCTCGCCGGATGAGATGAACCGGTACATTAACACGGTCATAATAGCGCCTATGACGTCGACGCAACGGGATTACCCCAGTCGCGTAAATGTCACCTTTCAGCGGAAAAAAGGCCAAGTGGTACTCGATCAGATAAGGACCGTGGACAAGTCTCGCCTAGTCAGACGGCTGGGTGTCCTGCCGGACACGCGCGCGCGGGAGGTGGCAGGGGTGTTACGGGAAATGTTTACCTACGGCGACTGAAGAAAAATATCAAGGCGACCTCTAACGCTCTTTACGGATTGAATCGAAATATTTACTATCCAGTTAACATTACCTGAGCAGCAGGACGGTTTGTTGTTATGTCAACGGTAGAAGAAATAAAATCCGCCATCTCGGCTTTTTCCAAAGAGGATTACATCCATCTGCGCGAGTGGTTCTCCGAGAAGGACTGGAAACAGTGGGAAGAGGAAATCGAAAAGGACTCATCATCCGGAAAGCTCGACTTCCTGATGGAAGAGGCGGTTGCGGAGAAAGACCGGGGACGACTCGGCAATTCCGGTCCCACAAAGCGGCGGACCGTTTCCGGTCCTGCCCGGTGAACTCTTCCGGGACAAATGGGGGAATTAGCTCGCAGCAATTGCACTTTGCCGGAAAATGATGCTCGACATTCGATTCTGCAGACGGTATTACGGTATTATTGTGCCATCTCATCTGCCATGCGTAGAAGGAGTAACGAGGTCGTCCCGGCTCGTCCGCTGACTGCCTCAAACTTTTTAACTCTCCCGCAAGACGCCTTCAGGCCCTCTTTTTTCCCTCCATCCCTTGACACCCGCAAAAACGTGCTTACTTTATAGTTGGCACTTGGAAGGCGCAAGTGCCAGACAAGCTTTAAAAAGTTAAAAAGGAGGTATTAGAGATGGAGATAAGACCGCTATATGACAAGGTCTTGATAAAGCGTCTCGATGTGTCTGAGACGACGGAAGGGGGAATCATAATCCCCGACACCGCGGCTGAGAAACCCCAGCAGGCAGAGGTTGTTGCCGTGGGGAAGGGAAGGCCTATTGAAAACGGAGAGATTCTTCCGCTTGACGTAAAGCCCGGCGACAGGGTCATATTCGGAAAATACGGCGGAAGCGAAGTTTCGCTCGGCGGCGAGGACTACCTGATTATCCCCGAACACGAGATACTCGGGGTAATAGAAGACTAACAAAGGAGGAAAACAGTAAAATGGCGAAAGATCTGTTATTTGACACTGAGGCCAGGGAGAAGATTCTCGAGGGCGTTAACAAGCTCGCGGCCGCGGTAAAGGCGACGCTGGGTCCGAGGGGACGCAACGTGCTGATAGAGAAAACGTTCGGAGCTCCGGTCGTGACCAAGGACGGGGTTTCCGTGGCCAAGGAAATAGAGATTGAGGACAAGTTCGAGAACATGGGAGCCCAGATGGTAAAGGAAGTCGCTTCGAAGACAAGCGACGTGGCCGGAGACGGCACCACGACGGCCACCATACTCGCCCAGGCGATATACCGCGAGGGCATAAAGCTCGTCGCCGCGGGACACGACCCCATGAAGCTTAAAAGGGGAATAGACCAGTCGGTCGAGGTTGTCACCGCGAGCATAAGGAAATCAAGCAAGCAGGTAAAGGGACGCACGGAGATAGCCCAGGTGGCCACGGTTTCCGCAAACGGGGACCAGAACGTCGGAAGCATCATAGCCGACGCCATGGAGAAGGTGGGGAAGGACGGGGTCATAACCGTTGAGGAGGGAAGAAGCCTCGACACCGAGCTTGACGTGGTTGAGGGAATGCAGTTTGACAGAGGGTATCTGAGCCCCTACTTCGTGACTGAACCCGAGAAGATGACGGTTGAGCTCGATGATCCGCTCATCCTGCTTTTTGACAAGAAAATAGCCAACATGAAGGACCTTCTCCCGCTTCTTGAGGAAGTGGCGAGAAGCACCAAGCCCCTTTTGATAATCGCAGAGGACGTCGAGGGAGAGGCCCTCGCGACTCTGGTTGTTAACAAGATCAGGGGAACGCTCAAGGTCGCGGCCATAAAGGCCCCGGGATTCGGGGACCGCAGAAAGGCCATGATCGAGGACATAGCCGTTTTAACGGGCGGACAGGTAATATCGGAAGAGGCCGGCATGAAACTTGAGAGCGCCAAGATAACCGATCTCGGACAGGCGAAGAGAGTCGTCATAGACCGCGACGACACCACGGTCGTCGGAGGTTCCGGCACCAGGGCGTCGATAGAGGGCCGCATAAACCAGATCAAGAGCCAGATAGGGATAGCAAGCGGCGAGTATGACCGCGAGAAGCTCCAGGAGCGCCTCGCCAAGCTCGCCGGAGGCGTGGCCGTGATCAGGGTAGGTGCCGCCACCGAGACCGAGATGAAAGAGAAAAAGGACAGGGTTGAGGACGCCCTTAACGCCACAAGGGCCGCTGTCGAGGAAGGAATAGTTCCTGGCGGAGGCGTGGCCTTCATAAGGGCCATCGCCGCGGTCAGTAAGTACGACGGCGCGGATCCCGAGGAGCAGGCAGGAGTCAACATCGTGAAGAGAGCGCTTGAGGAGCCCCTTCGGGGAATAGCCTCTAACGCCGGATGGGACGGTTCCATAGTGGTAGAGAAGGTAGTCAACCAGAAGGGCTCAAACGGCTTTGACGCCGCGAAGCTTGAGTACACGGACCTCATAAAGGCCGGTATTCTCGATCCCGCGAAGGTGACCAGGACGGCCATGCAGAACGCGGCAAGCGTCGCGGGTCTTCTGCTTACCACCGAGGCGCTGGTAGTCGACGTTACGAAAGAGGATGGCGGTGGCGGTGCTGGGATGCCTCCTGGCGGACCGATGGGCATGGGCGGCATGATGTAGAATCCGCCTCTACCTGGCAGAAACCACGAAGCGGGCACGGCGCACGGGCGCCCTGCCCGCTTTTTTTTGCCGTTTTAAAATTTTTTTAATTTTCTCTTGACAGTTTAAGTAAATTACTTATATTTTATAGCGTTGATTAAAAACATTGATCAATACTCATCCTTCATCCTCCTTTTTGTTAGGAAGAGCGCCTCGGCCCCCCTGAGGCGCTCTTTTTTTTGTCTAATCGGAAAGGTGGTGTATATTTTCTGCCCTAACCTGTTACGGAGTTACTTCAAATGAAACGGAACTACCAGCTTTTGACCGCTTTGGCGCTGATCGCTCTCGTGTGGGTTGCGGTCCTTTGGTTCCTCGGCACGGACAAGGGGAGCTTCCACGGGGATGAGTATCGCCGACCCGCCTTTGATTTTTTCCTGACTGACCACCAGAACCGAGAGTTCTCTCTCTCCGACCACTCGGACAAGGTCATACTGCTTAACTTCGGGTTTACGAACTGTCCGGACGTGTGTCCCACCACCCTGGGTATGCTGGGAGAGGTGCTTGATCTTGTGGGAGACGAGGGGGTCGTGGCGCTTTTCATAACCGTTGACCCGGAGCGCGACACCGTGGCCAAACTCGGGACCTACGTTCCGTTTTTCCACGACCGCATAGTGGGCCTCACGGGTCCAGAGCAGTCTATAAAGCAGGTAAACGACGCCTGCGGAACCTTTTATTCAAAGGAGCAGGGGACCTCAGAGTCAGACTACGGGGTAGTTCATTCCCCCGCGGTTTACCTGATAGGTCCCGGAGGCGAGATGATGCTTCGCTACCCCAAGGAAAAGCTTGATCCAGAGAAAATAGCAGGCGACGTAAAACGCCTTCTTCTGTAGGTACCCATGAACGTAAGAAAAGCCCTGATCGTTTTAGCTGTTTTCTTTCTTGTTGCTCCCCTGGCTTGGAGCATGGGGGAGGTCTCCGTCAAGGACCCGTGGGTAAGACAAAATCCCCCTGGTGCTTCCGTGACCGCTGCCTACATGGTTATTGAGAACCCCGCCGCCGCAGGAGACGAACTTTTGGAAGTGGGCTGCAGCTGCTCCGCTTCGGCTTCGCTTCACGTTACGGAGATGAGGGAAGATTCGATGGCAATGAAGAAGGTTGCTTCGATTGAGATTCCGGCGGGCAAGTCGGTCGTCCTTTCGCCGGGAGGCTATCACGTGATGCTAGAGGAGCTCTCGGGCAATATAGAAGAAAGCGTGATTTTGGAATTGAAGTTCCGCTCGGGCGCGCGGATATCGGTTACGGCGCCTGTCCTCGATCCCCCCGAGGCAAGCCGCCGCAGCCACCACCACCATTAGGGTTTCGCCGCTTGGGAGGAGCCGGGAGCCGGGCCTTTATCCTTTACGCCTTTCGGTGCGGGGCTTTTCATTTCGCACTTCGCCCTCATGATTCCCCCGGCCTCGGTTATCAGGGTCTCGATCAGGACTTCTCCGGTTATTTCTCCCGTGCTTTTGATCTCAAGCGCCCCGGCATCTATCTTTCCGGTTACTTTCCCGAATATGATGACCTCTCTGGCGTTTATGTCCCCGGTCACCGAACCGTTAGGGCCCACCACGATTGAGTTGGCGACTTTTATGTCTCCCTTGAGTTCACCTTCGACCTTCATCGATCCCTCGCACGAGATGATTCCCTCGAACACCACGCCTTTGCCCAGAACTGTTTCCACGGCACCCGAGTTATTGTTTTTGCTCTTCCGTTTGCTGTTATACATACAGGCTTTCCCCTATCTTACGTATTTTTTGGGGTTGATTCTTCTTCCGTACCTTATTATCTCGTAGTGAAGATGCGGCCCGGTTGAACGGCCCGTCGATCCTAGTTCCCCTATCTTCTCTCCCGCTACGACCTTCTGGCCCTTGGTGACACTTATCTTGGAGAGATGCCCATAGAGAGTCTTGTAGCCTTTTTTGTGCTTGATGACAACGTGCTTTCCGTAGCCCTTAACGTACTCGGCCTTGTGAACGACGCCGTCCGCCGTGGCCGTTACCTCGTCTCCTATTTTCCCCCTGAAATCTACTCCGCCGTGAAACTCCCTGGCATCCGAGAAGGGAGATTTCCTGTAGCCGTAGTGCGAAGAGATTCCTCCCCGGGCGGGTTTTCCGAAAGGAATGGAGTCCATGGCCTTGGCGAGGCGGTCTATGTCCTTCTCTAGCGCGTCAAAGTAATCGTGACCGATATCGCTTGCCTGGAAGCCGCGTCCTCCCGCGGGGAGAGCTTTTCTCCGCTTTTTCTCAGAGAGCGTTCTCTCCATGGAGGCAAGCTTTTTCTCGAGACGAAGGACCCTTTTTATGAACTTGTCCTCAAGTTTCTTGTCCACGATTATGTCGTGCGACATCGCCTCGACGGCGCTTAGCAGTTCGTCTATCTCGGCTTGCTTCTGCGCCCGGATATCTTGTGCTTCCCCGTAGAACTTGTATGAGAGAAAGAATGAGAGAAGCGTGCCCAGCACGAAAATCCCCAAGGCGCCCAGCACGAACTGCAACCGTTCCCTGCTTATGCCCCAGGACCGGGTCCACCCGAACTTGTTACAGCATATTATGAACGATAATCCGTCGTTTCTTTTTTCCACCCTTCACCCCAATGCCGCCCCGATAGCGGCTCAGTTGTAATAGGAACGTTAAGATAAAGATAATTTATAAAAGCCCCTTGTCAAAGCAATGGCAAGTGATCCCAGCACCTTGTAGAGGGGAATTTTCACTTGCCCGAATAACCCGAGATCCTCCCGAGCTGCTCGAGAGTTCTTACCCCCTCGTGGAACTCTTCGCCGATTTCCCAGGTGGGGTAGCTTTTTATGTTCTTGCCCGCGCAGAGGGTGGGATTGGAGTCTGGACCGCTTCGGCTGCACTCGACGTAGGTTATGTGGTCGAAAGCCCCCCCGAAAAGATCCTTCTGCTTCTGACAGTGACCGCAGTTGTATGAGCCGTACATGATTGCTCCGCGCTCCGAGAGGTATTTCGCGAGGCTCACCTGGTAAAAGGTAGCCGCGGACGGGGGATTCTCCCGCGGGGCGGGGGAATGAATGGAGTAAGACGTGGCAAACACCAAGACGAACACCGTCGCCGCCCCGCCGAAGGACTTTATGGCGCTGCCGGTCGTTTGAGAGGCCGCAAGCAGAAACACTGCCACTGCGATCGCGGCCGAGGCCACGCACCACGAGCAAAGCGCCTCTATTATGAAAAGTTCAAGGTAGGTGAGGTAAGCCGAAAAACCGACCGCCGCCGCCGATAGCCAGAAAAGAAGATTCCACTTTGTCCGCCGCCCAAGGCGCGAGACGGAAACGGTCACCATAGCCGCGTATCCCAGGACTCCGAGCAGCGAGACCGGCATGCCCCCGATGCTCGAGTACCGGCTCTCCCTTACCATGTCGCAGCCTTTGCCCGTAAGGCAAAGCTCCGCGCCCCCGAGCACGAAGTCAGCCACAAGCAGGTATCCCGATACTAGCGTCCCCAGCGCGCAGAGAACAAATGCTGCCCCCGTGTGGCCGCCGGGAAGACTCTTTTTCCATCTTGTTGCCATTTGTCGGGTATTATACAGATTATTCGCAGGTTTTAGAAACCTCTTTGCCCTGCAACTCTAAGGCCGTGTTAACGGTTTTTAAAAGGGTGATTAAAAAACGAAAAACCTTCGGTTTATCTCTTGTTTTTTGCGCTCCATGCGGTTTTTATTTTATACAGGGCTCAGGGAAAGATGATTAATAACGACAACATAGCTCAAAAGGTCACGTTTCCGCGTCCCGCCGAGGGTGGTAGGGTCGTAGGCGCGGCGAACCTCGTCTCCACCGTTTTTTCCCCCGCGCTTGTGGTTTTCTACGCGGTGATTCTCTGCTCTTACTCGCTTGATCACTCCGCCAAGTTTCTCTGGACTTTTCTTTTCCTGCTGCTTTTCGTGCTTGCCCCGACGGCCTACATATTCTATCTCATGGGACAGGGCAAGGTGACGGATTTCCATATAAGCGTGAGGGAGGAGCGGATAAGGCCCCTCAGCGTTATTTTCGTCTACTCGGTATTGTCGCTCCTTCTCTACGGCTTCGTCGGCGGCCCGGGCGCCTTGGTCACGCTCGGCTACTTATGCCTTGCGCTTACGGGCCTCTGGATACTGGTTTCGCTTTACTGGAAGATAAGCGGTCACTGTGCCGCAATCGGCGCGCTCGGGGCGGCGGTGTTCGCCCATCCGCACGAGGCCCTGGTTTTCGTTATCCCGCCTCTTGCCCTGCTGGTCGCGTGGTCGAGGGTGAGACTCGGGTGCCACAGCTTGGCCCAGACGCTGGCGGGGCTGGTTCTCGGCATCGCGGTCTTCTGGTTCTTTCTTCCCTGATTTTCCCCGCCGCGGTTTTATCCTCAGAGAAAAAGGTCTAGGAGCCCCTTTCGCTCGGCGTCTTCGATAGGGGAGCCGGTCGGGTGTCTGAACTCCTCTTCGCCCCCGTAGCGCTCGGCAAGGGCGAGTATGGTTTCCGATATGTCGGGAACGACGTCCCTGTAGGGTTCGGGCTGCGCTCTGGGAAGGGATACCCATCTCTCAAGGACGCTTTCGAAATCGCTGCCCACCTTGTGGAGCACCTCGAATCCCATCTGCTCAAGCGCCGCCGCGTTGCACTCCTGCTCATACTGCCCCTTCATCGGCACCGCGAGCAGCTTCTTGCCTAGGAAAAGGGCCTCGGAAGGCGTCTCGAATCCGGCATTGGTGAGTATGCCCTCGCTTTCGGTGAAGCTTTCTATGAACTTCTCGTAGCTTACCGGGTACACGGTGACGTTTCCTTCTGTGTAGGGCTCTCCCTTGTAGTGTTTTGAGAAAAGCTCCCAGCACACGTCGATTTTGCTCAGATGCCTGATCAGGGTGTGCTCGTCAAAGCTCGGGAGATAGACCGTGTAGTGGCCGTTTCGGCGCACTTCGTAGCGGCGAAGCTCCTTTCTTATTATGGGGGTCTTTATGAAGTTGTCGTACTCGCGGAAATGAAGCCCGAGCGGTATGCACACGGGGGCGTACCACTTTATTATGAATTCCATTATCTTGTTCGGCTTCTCGGGCCTCGGGGTCTTGGGGGACGCGAACGACGTCTGGTGGGAAAGCGAAACGCAGGGCCTTTTCTTGAGGCGGCACGCCCAGGAGGATATGGGCTCGAAGTCGCTTACCACCATGTCGTAATCCCCGACGGGAAGGTCGTTTACGTCCCCGAGCAGCTTGTCGAAGCGGGCCTTCTTTATCGAGGCGTAGTAGTCGATCCCGCCGTTTTTCCCGAAAACAAACCCGAGTCCCCGCAGGTTGTACTTGACCTCGAAGCCGAGATCTATTTCGTGCTGGTGCTCGCTTACCATAATGTCGACCTCGGCCGACTTCCGAAGCTCGGCTATCACGTCTCTTGAGCGGCTTATGTGGCCGTTTCCGGTTCCCTGTATTGCGTAGAGTATCTTCAAACCTTTTCTCCTCGCGCGCAATGTAATTCTAATCTTTTTTGCGGGCGTTGTTAAACATGGGGAATTATGTATTTAAGTTGACATACATAATTCCCTAAACATGCCCCCGAGCGCTACTTATCCCCGATCTTCGTCAAAGCGGCGTAAAGTGCCCGTTAAGGGGCGGTTAACGCTTCCCGCAGGAGATTTTCCTCACAAAATCACACTTGCCCATCGGGCACCGTTAAGTTAGCCTTATTGCCTTGTCAGGACCTATCTATCCTCGGGAGGACTTCAAATGAAAATCAAGTGGGCGGAGAGAATCGAGCAGCTTCCTCCATACCTTTTCGCCGAGATCGACAGGAAAAAAAACGAGCTGATCGAGAAGGGGGCAGACGTGATCGACCTCGGGGTGGGCGACCCGGACATACCGACGCCGGAGCACATAGTGGAGTCGCTTCGCGAGGCCTCCGGAGATCCGGAGCACCACCGCTACCCGTCCTACGTGGGCATGCTGTCTTTTCGGGAGGCGGCTGCCGAGTGGTACGAAGAGCGCTTCGGGGTAAGCCTCGATCCCGCAAAGCAGGTAGTGACCCTCATAGGTTCCAAGGAAGGTGTAGCCCACGCGCCTTTAGCGTTTGTTGACCCGGGGGATGTGGCGCTCGTGCCGGATCCCGGATACCCCGTGTACCCGGTCTCTACCACGTTCGCCGGAGGGGTTCCCTACCCGATGCCGCTTCTTAAGGAAAACGATTTTCTCCCGGACCTTGACGCCATTCCCGCGGATGTGGCCAAGCGGGCCGTCTTGATGTTTCTTAACTATCCGAACAATCCGACGACGGTTCTTGCCAACGAGGGGTTCTTCGGGGAAGTGGTCGATTTCGCCCGGGAAAACGAGATACTCATCTGCCACGACGCCGCCTACACGGAGATAGCGTTTTACGGAAAAAATCCCCTGAGCTTCCTCGAGATACCGGGGGCGATGGATGTGGGAATCGAGTTCCACTCGCTTTCAAAGACCTTCAGCATGACCGGGTGGCGCCTGGCGTTCGCCGCGGGAAACGAGAGGGCCATAGCGGGTCTCGGGAAGATAAAGACGAACATAGACTCGGGAGTTTTCCAGGCGGTCCAGGTGGCGGGCATAACGGCGCTTCGTAACAGCTCCGTCGGGCTTGAGGAGAGAAAAGAGGTTTACAGGGAGCGCCTCGAGATATTCTGCCGCGGCCTTCGGGAAGCGGGCATAGAGTACACCGTCCCCGAGGCCACGTTCTACGTGTGGTTCGAGGTTCCCGAGGGGATGACATCTTCAGAGTTCTCGGAGAGAATGCTCACCGAAGCCGGCGTGGTCGTCACTCCCGGAAACGGTTTCGGGGACTGCGGCGAGGGATACGCCAGGGTGTCGGTGACGTTCGACACGCAGAGGATAGAGCAGGCTGCCGAGAGGATAGCGAAGTTCAAACCGTAGGGGCGACCTGGTCTTTAAAGATAAGAGGTTTTGAGAGTTGTTTGAGTTTATAAAGTACTTCTGCACCCTGCTTTACATTATCTCCTCCGCTTTTCTCTGCATATTCGGTCTTCACCGCTACTACCTGGTGCATCTTTACTCGAGGACAAAGGCGCGCCGCGCCGCGGCCCCGCGGGGGCAGGGATCCCTTCCGCGCGTCACGGTGCAGCTCCCCGTCTATAACGAGATGTACGTGACCGAGAGGCTCATCCGCGCAGTCTGCGCGATCGACTACCCGAGTGACCTGCTCGAGGTGCAGGTGCTTGACGACTCAACCGATGACACAAGCCGCATAGCGGCGCGCTGCACCGATGAGCTCCGGGCCGCCGGTTTCGACATAAAGCACATCCGGAGGGGGAACCGCGAGGGGTACAAGGCGGGGGCGCTTGCCGCGGGCTGCGCGCAGGCAAGCGGGGAGCTTCTTGCGGTTTTCGACGCGGATTTTGTTCCCCCCAGGGATTTTCTCCGAAGGACCGTTTCGTGCTTCGAAGACCCTGAGGTCGGGATAGTGCAGACGAGATGGGGGCATCTTAACCGCGACTACTCGCTTCTGACCAAGGCCCAGTCGGTGCTTCTTGACGGCCATTTCGTGGTGGAGCAGGCTGCCCGGCATGGAAACGGACTTTTTCTTAACTTCAACGGCACCGCCGGGGTGATCCGCAAGAAGTGCATAGAGCAGAGCGGAGGGTGGCAGCACGACACCCTGACCGAGGATCTTGATCTAAGCTACAGGGCGCAGATAAACGGGTGGAAGGCAGTCTACCTGCCCGACGTCATATCGGACGCCGAGCTTCCCGTTGACATGAACGCCTTTAAGATACAGCAGCACAGGTGGGTCAAGGGAGGGATCCAGACGGCAGGGAAGCTTTTGCCGTCGGTGCTTCGCGACTCCCGGATCCCGTTTAAGGTAAAGGCCGAGAGCATATTTCACCTCCTCGGCAATTTCAGCTACCTGTTTCTGCTCGCCACTATAATTCTCATAATACCCATGAATTTCCTGTGGGAGAGGATATGGCTTAACGACCTTTTCATAGCGAGCGTCACGGGGGTGGCGCTCGGCACCTTAGCCATAATAAGGTTCTACATACTGGCGGTCCGCGAGGCCCACGGCGCCCGGGCGCGGGAGTTCTACAAGTATATACCCGTTGCGCTGAGCGTCGGGGCGGGCATAGCGGTTAACAACGCCAAGGCCGTGCTTGAGGCGGTTCTGGGCAGGACGTCGGGTTTTGCGAGAACGCCCAAGTACGCCGTCGTGGGCAGGAAGGACCGGTGGAGAACCTCGGCTTACGTTTCCTCAAAAGGGGTTACCATCTTTTTCGAGGTCACCCTCTCGGTTTTCTTCACGTTCCAGGTGGCATACGTTCTCTACATGGGATTTTTCATCTGGGTTCCCTTTCTGCTGCTTATGCAGTTCGGTTTCACCTACACCGCTTTTCTCTCGATATATCACGGTTCGTGAGAGGAGTTAGCCCCGCTTCGAGATAACGGTCTTTTCAACTTTTCACAATTTCTGAATTTTCTCGGGGAGGCTTTTAGAAAAAGTACGTATATACTCTTTACATATCCCAACAGCCAGCTACAATGTATATACGTTAAGTATATTCCTGTCTGGAGGTAGAGATGGAAAGGGTAAAAGTCTTTAAGAACAATAAAAGCCAAGCGGTGAGGCTTCCCAAACCGGTTTCCTTGCCGGATACAGTAAAGGAAGTGGATATTATCCGCTTGGGGCGTTCCCGCTTAATCACTCCGGCTGGAGAAGCATGGGACAGCTGGTTTGAGGGGGAGGGTGTTACGGATGACTTCATGAATGAGCGCGGTCAGACCGGGAGTCAGGAGAGGGAACCCTTCTGATGCTCAGGTATATGCTGGACACCAATATAGTTATCTACACCATAAAGAATAAGCCCGAGAAGATAAAAAGGGCGTTTGTTGCTCATTACGGTCAGGTGTGCATATCAACCATAACCCTGATGGAGCTTGTTTATGGAGCGGAAAAGTCCGCGAACCCCAGACGCAATCTCAACGATATAGAGGGTTTTGTCGCCAGACTGCACGTGCTGTCCTATGATTACGCTGCGGCGGTTCATTCCGGTGAAATCAGGGCGGAATTAGCCGCCTCGGGCAGACCGATCGGACATTATGACCTGATGATTGCCGGGCACGCCAGGTCGCTCGGGCACATTCTGGTGACCAATAACACCCGGGAATTCAAGCGTGTGGCCGGATTACGCATAGAAGATTGGAGCAAATAGGCTTCTTTCTCTTCGTGGAGCGCGAGAGATCAGGTCAGCAGGCCGAAATTTCAGGAACCGACGAATCTCTGGATTGCCGACACAAGTCTGCAAGTGGTTAATGCCGTGCGAAAATCTATCCTCGGTAGATCAGGAAACTCTCTTCTTTCTGGTTACGTATGTGAGCCTCGAGCCGTTTATTCTTGCAAATCAGACAGTCGTATGCATAATTTGCAAGGTAACGGAACTTCATCTCTCTTATCAAGCAGCAGGAGAAGTTGCGCGCGACAGGCCGCCACGCGTTTCGCTCTTTCAAGGTGAGCCAGCCGGCTTACTGCCGGTTCCAGACTGTTCCGAAAGGAACAGCCCACAGCCCGTCACCCATGGAACCCGCGAGTTCTCCCGAATAGAGTACGACCCCGGTAAATTTTCTGTCGCGCGCGATGTTTTTCTTAAACCAGCTGAGGTTTCTGAAATCGTTCGTTCCGATGGCCGAGCCCGCCTTGATCTCAATCCCGAGCAGCGCCCAGTCCTCCCTTTCGATCAAGAAGTCGATCTCGCGCTTTTCGCGGTCACGGTAATGGAAGAGACTGTATCTTCCGGCATTGGCGTCCACTTGGGCGGCTATTTCGTTGAACATGAAGGTTTCGATCAGCTTGCCCGAGCGGTCCGCATCCATTCGGACCTGCTGCCTGTCCCAGTCAAGAATCGAAGACATGAGTCCCGAGTCAGTCATAAAAAGCCTGGGGCGTTGCCCCGCCCGCGCGTAATCGGTGCGTTTCCACGCCCTTACGCGTTCGACAATGTACAAGGCTTCTAGGGCGTTTATGTATGTCTCGACCGTGGAGCGCGCGATGGAAAGTCCAGCGCCTATGGATGAAATGTCCATGAACTTGCCCGACCATGCCGCCAGGGTGTGTATCAGTTCGCTCATGGCGTCGCGTCGCTGGATACGCCCGAGATCCCTGAGGTCGCGTTCCACAAGCGCGTCCGCGTAGTCCCGATGCCATAATCTTCGCTCTGTGTCTCCAAGCATAATGGCTTCTGGAAAACCACCTCCAAAAGAGATGTCCAGCATAGCGTCACGGTCGTAAGCGTGGTCGGGATGCCCGAAATCCTGCCTGAAGGCCCGGTCAAGGAAATCCGGAGACGCTCCTAAAATCTCTCCATGGGTGAGCGGACGCAGCCGTACCTTTCTTATGCGTCCGGCGAGGGATTCCCGTACTCCGGGGGAAGACTGTATGTCGGCTGAACCCGTCAGCAGGTATTGTCCTGGTCTCGTATCTTCATCCACCCTTATCTTGATTGCGGAAAGCAGGTCGGGAGCACGCTGGACTTCGTCAATGATGAGGGTGCTTCCCGAATGCTTCACGAAGCCTCGCGGGTCGGTTTCGGCAATCTGCCGTACGGCCGGATCATCTAGAGTGCGGTAGGCGATATGCCGTGAAACCAGTTCCTTGGCAAGGGTGGTTTTGCCGCATTGGCGCGCTCCGCAGAGCAACAGCACGCGGCGCGTTTCGAGGGCTTTTTTCAAGGTGTCCCGCTGCCAGCGGAAATAAGAATGTGACATGATCCGAAACTCGCTGTATTGTTATTTCCATATCCGCGTTTTTATAGAAATTATATCCGCGTTTTTATAGAAGACAATGTTCTCAAGTAATGTCATCCGGCCTCGTCGTTTTTTCGCCGCTGCGCCCGGCTGCTTTCGATCGTCTTTTTGATTCGGGATGTTTTCCGTTCACGGGAGGCGCTTTCCGATTTCGCGCTGTCGAGTCTTCACGCACCCCTTTAGTCGAGCGCTGGAGGCGCTCTCCGCCCTCGACATATCTCGGCGACCTGCTACCACCTGTATGCGTTAGGACTTCCTGTCTGGAAGCGGAGATGGAAAGGGTAAAAGTGTTTAAGAACAACAAGAGCCAGGCGGTGCGGCTTCCCAAGCCGGTTTCCTTGCTTGCCGGATCGCGCATCTTTCCTGGAAGAGATTTTCCTGGTATTATTCAATTTGCTGAAGTTACTGTTTGCTCCTCGCTTAAACTTCTGGTCGGGCATTATAAGCAATTAGGTACATTGATCGGTACTTTTTCCGCTTGTTTCAAGCTCTGGTAAAAAGCATCGGTCATTTTAATTTGCTAGCGACAGAAGACTTGTCAATATTGAACTCCGGTAATATTATATTAAAGTAAATAAAGGTTTAATTTTCCTAAGAATTCCTAGGAAACGGGTAAGACGGAGTTTTGTTAAGTTGATGCTACCCTAGCGGGGTTCTTAAAAATTCTTCCCACTAGGGTTAGGGAAGTGGAAGATTATGACCGGCAATAATCTTGCGCTTACTATTGAACCTGCTTAGAGCCGGGCAGAGTCGCTTGGTATTCTTTAGTTTTTTGCTCCAACTTGGTTTTAGACGGTGGAATCAATTTAGAAAAAACCTTATCGGAGAATTGTGGAGAATGGGGAGGCAGGAAAAACTTAAAAACAGTGATAAGGGATACGAGCAACAAAGATTATGCAATCCCCTATTGATATAACAGAAGAATTTCCTCGTTTGCCGCGCGCGCCGATTGTTGAGGCCGTTCTTGATCTTCGAGTTGTTTCTTCTGCCGAATGGGACGAGTCGAGTCTACAAAGCCGGTTAGAAGAACGATTGCCTGATTACCCGAAGCATGACACGGTGCAGGAAACTGAAGTTCAGCTTTCACCCGAGACCGGAACCAACGTAGTTAAAGATTTTGTCCACGTTGGTTTGAAGTGCCAGTCAGGAGATAGTTTTTATGTCGTACAGTTTAATAAAGATTCATTTGTCTTTAGTCGGCTAAAGCCTTACGAAAACTGGGAGAAATTTAGCCGAGAAGCGTTGCGCCTCTGGAAAATTTACTGTGAACTGCTAGAACCAACTGAAATTGGGAGAATTGGTCTGCGCTTTATAAACCGTCTAGCGATCAAACAGGGACAGAGAATTGAATTAGCTGATTATTATAAAAGGCCGCCACTACCTATCGAGGGTTTGAACTGGCTTTTATCAGGCTACTTGCATCGAGACGTGCTGCAGGTTCCGGGGACTCCCTATTCGGTTAATGTTATAAAGACTGTTCAAAGGACTCAGCAAGAAGCCGGATTGCTGTTGGACATAGATGTGTTTATGCAAAAATCTCTTAACTGTGGTGAAATACAGGTTTCTAAATATATGGATGAAATGCGTTGGGTAAAAAATAAAGTTTTCTTCAGTAATTTAACAAAGAAAGCCTTGGAGGAATGCAAATAAAATGTTGGCAACTGCAACATCTTCCCCTCTTATTTCAGGTTGCTCAGGTCAGGATTTTTCTGCTGGTGACTTTATAGACCAGCAAATGAGGGAATTATCTGCTCATTTGCAAAGGTCTAATATCTTGGGTTTTGGGGCTAGAGGCGTTTTTCGGGAACTGGAAAAGACCTTTAACGAGTGTGGAGTGGACGGATGGGACGGAGGAGAGGCGAGAGCCATAACAAAAGAGGTTTTCTGGAACGCTAAAATCTTTCTGGAATCTTTTCCTTGGGGCAGTGAATCTCCGGAAATAGGTGCTGAACCGGACGGAGCAATTTCTTTGGAATGGTACAGGTCTCCTTCCAGAGTCGTTTCAATCAGCATTAATCCTGGAGGAGGAGTTTATTATGCGGCTATAATTGGTGCAAAGCGGAGGCATGGAATGGATCCTGTTTCATTTTTTGTTTCCGATGATTTATTGGATTTAATTGGAGAGGTTGCCGGGGAGATTGAATGACGGATTTCGTTTTGCCTGATGAGCTTCTGGCGAGATATATCACTTCCTCAAGGTGGTATCGTAGAGCAGACCAAACGGTCAAGCAAGATGCCTTCATTCCGCCGGAAGACCCTCTGGAATTGTCAACTACCCGCCATTTAAATCTTTCCGAAAATGAAATTTGGGATATCGGAAATGAAATTGTTTCCGGGCAGCAAAATAGAAAGCTTCATGGCAGGGCTGATGTGGAGGTTTCTCACGTGACGTCACAGTCGTTAAATGTTGTAGCCGATCCGACAACCGATAATCCCAATCATGCCAATATTAGAGGCTGGCCACCTGGCAAGGATGCAAGGAAGCTTTTGGCTCTGGAAATAGCAAGGGGTGCTCGCTTTGTTGCTAATCCCAATCTATGAATAGAGTCATGTTCACAGAAGTTCTTTATTTCCGTGGTTACAAGCAGCCGCACTTTTTCAATCTGTAGTTTTCTGGGCATGAAAAGACTTGCTTTGCACATCAGTCTCTCAACGGTATCTTATCTGTTATGCGGAAATTATTCTTGTAAATTAAGAATAGCTATGTATAATTTGCAAGCATGATAGAACGTCATGCTTCCCACTCCCTAAGAAAAGCTCTCGGCCGACAAGCCGCCGTGGCGCTGATCGGCCCGCGTCAAGTCGGCAAAACGACCTTGGCGCTTGATATTGCCGGGGAGTCGGGGGCGCTGTACCTTGATCTCGAAGCGAGGGAAGAGCGTGCCAAGCTGGCTGACCCGGTACTGTTCCTAGGGGCGCACGAGCACCGTCTGGTTATTCTTGACGAGGTTCACCGCATACCGGAGCTTTTTTCCGAGTTGCGCGGCCTGATTGATCAGGGAAGACGCCGGGGGATGCGGACGGGACGCTTCCTGATCCTTGGGTCAGCATCGGTTGACTTGCTGAGACAATCGGGGGAAAGCCTTGCGGGGCGGATAGAATACGTTGAACTGAATCCGCTGAGCGTGCTTGAAGCGGTAGGGGATGACGATTCCCTGAATCTTCTCTGGGTGCGCGGCGGTTTTCCGGACAGTTTTTTAGCTGAAGACAATGACGACAGTTTCGCCTTCCGTCGCAACTTCATCCGCACCTACCTTGAACGCGATGTGCAGCAGTTCGGATGGCAGATTCCGGCGGAGACCCTTGAGCGTCTGTGGACTATGCTTGCTCACGGACAGGGCACCTTGCTTAACATCTCGAAGCTTGCGTCCGGCCTTTCCATAAGTGCCCGTACCGTGACCGGCTATATAGACCTGCTTGCTGATCTGCTGCTGGTGCGCCGACTGCGGCCGTTTTACGTCAATGTGCGAAAACGTCTCGTGAAGTCCCCGAAAGTTTATGTGCGCGACAGCGGGATAGTCCACGCCCTTCTGGGTGTAACGGATTACAATTCCCTTGCCGGTCACCCAGTCGTCGGAGCGAGCTGGGAGGGCTTCGTGATAGAGAACCTTCTGTCAGTTGCTCCTGCCGGAACCAGGGCGAGTTTTTACCGTACTTCTGCGGGGGCTGAGGTGGATCTTGTGCTTGAACTTCCCGGGAGCCTAGCTCCTTGGGCGGTCGAAATCAAACGCAGCCTCAGGGGGGCTCTCGGCAAGGGTTTTCGGAATGCTCTGAAAGACATCAAGCCCGAGCGATCCTTTGTGGTTACCGCCGGTTCTGACCGCTATCCGGTTGCCCGGAATGTCGAGGCGATCGGTCTTCGGAAAATGGCGGCAGTTCTAAAGGGGCAGTGACTTCCGGTTGCTGTTTTCTTGTCCGCGATTTTACAAGAAACAAGCCTGCGTTTTTATAAAAGACAGCATATTGCGGGCGTGTCATCCAGCCCCGTCATTTTTTCGCTGCTGCGCCCGGCTGCTTTCTATTGTCTTTTTGATCCGGGATGTTTCTCCCTCTCCGGAAGCGCTTTCCGGTTTTGCGTCATCTAGGCGCTCGCGCACTCCTTTGGTGGAGCGCTTAAGGCTTTCTGCGCCTGAAAGTATCTCGTCCCTCCTCTCCCCGAGGTCCTCTGCGGTTTTTGTCTCTCCGCTCCCGATTCCGCCCCGGGCCCGCTCTCTCGCCCGGCCCGCATCCTCTCTCACCGCGGCGGAATTTTCTTCTATTGAGCTTCGCACTCGCTCCACGCCTCCTCCCGCCGTCCCCGCCTCCGCTCTCATCCCCTCGGGATCCCCGCTCCACCGCGTCCCCTCGGTTTGGAGTTCCTGGCGGCTTTCCGTCCCGTAGCCCGGAAGCGCTTCTGTCTCGATGTCTGACGGTCTCAGGATTTGCGAGTGGCGCGACAGCATTTCAGTCCCGTGAAGGCGTCCTTCCCGTAAGCCCGCTTCGAAATCTTCCCCGGCGCCCGCACCGGGGGTCGGCAGGAGCAGAAGGCTAATTGCCATAAAAGCCGCTTTCCTCAAGGCGCCTGATAAACACCCCGGCATTCGCGTCCTCCTTTTCCATGAGCCCGAGAGCGTAGGGAAGCGATACGTCCCCGGAAACCTTTACGTGGCGGAGCCCCTCGCAGTCCGCTCCCGGCACGTGTCCGTAGGCAAGCACGAGCTGCGGCACCGCCCCGACCGAGAAGCATTCGAAAAGAACAGGGTCTATCCATACCTGGGCCCCGGTTTTCCCGATCATGTCGGATATACGCGAGGCGGTTTCCCCGAGATCCTTTCCCGAAAGTCCCCGGAGAACCATCACCGCGCCCCCGGCCGCGGTCTCCTGCGCCGCCTCCCTGAGAGAGGGAAACGGTATGGAGAATGAGAAAAAGTAAAAGAGCTCGGGCCTCTTGTCTCCCGCGCCCGCGCTTTTTTCAGGGAAAGTCTCCGAGGGCGGGGGTTTTACCGACAGCAGTTCCATTATTTTCTCGGTTTCTTTCGCTCCGGGAGAGTTTATTTCCGAAAGTGTCTTCTCCGCTTCCGCAATGTCAGGTTCAAGCAGGTCTTCCATGAGTTTTTTCGCGCGGGAGAATTCCGCTTCGCCGGGCCCAGTTCTTATTCCCTGAAGCGAGACGGGATCCTCTGCGGAAGAGGCCAGCGTTGCCGGGAAAGCTAGCACGGCCATAATCAGAGCAGGCAGCAGTCTTTTTTTCTCCATAGCACCAATACCTAGTCCTCTCCCTGCGCGGGATACCACTTGCCTGAGGCCCAGCGCGCCGTCGTCCTTCCTATCGGGAAGGCCCGCGTGTTCTTCGGAAAGGCGAGCTGAAGCTTGTACTGGTCTTTCACTATCACGCGGTGGGGGCGCGGCGCGCACAAGGAGCCCTCTCCCGTGGTCTTAAAAGCCAGAAGCTCGTTATGCAGCTTCGCAAGCAGCTTTACGGCCGAAAGCGCGTAGACGGCCGGGAGGTCTCCCGTGGCCCCGTTGTTTCCCGTATGGGGGTAGACGCTCCCCCATGACCCGGCGCACCAGAAAAGTTCGTTAAGCGCAAAGCCCCCAGCGGCGGCCACGGCGTCCGCGGCGCACGAGACCTGCGCTGCGGGGTTCGCCACAAGCGCTATTTCGGGGTGGAGCAGAAACGAGAGTTCGTCGTTGCTCCAGAGGGGATCAAAGGCCATCATGTACGCGAGGTCGAATCCTCCCTGGGTCATGCAACCGAAGCTTGAAAAAAGGCTCAGCACGGAGAACACTGGGTAGAGAAAGTGGTGGACGTGAAGAAACGAGGTTCTGTCTCCCCGCTGCCCGCCACCCTCCCCGTATGTTCCCGCCGTTGCGAAGGAGGGAAGGGGAAGCTTTCTGCCCCCGAGCGAAGGGAAGCATCCGGGGTGTCTTACGACCTCGATTAGCTTCACCGGCTCCCAGAAGGAAACCTTTATCCCGATTCTGGGGACCGGCGACCCGCAGAAACAGAGGGGGAAACGGCTTACGGTGTCGGTTCCTTCTCCCGGCGTTACGGGACTCCCCCCTATCTTTATAGGGAACATGGCTCTCCAGTCGACGTCCGAGACGGGGTTGAAGAACCTTCCGCCGCACTTGGCCGACGCGGCGGCGTTCCTTGCGGCGCTTGCGAGCAAGGCGACTAGAAAAAGAGCCGTGAGGATCTTCTTTCGGGACATAATACTTAGAATGTAATACAAAATAGAGGATAAGGCAAGAAAAACCTGATCAGGCACACTGAGGATGGTTTTCTTCCTGCCGCCAGGACGTGTTTTGCGGAGCCGGGGAAATTGTGTTTATTTCGCGTTTTTTTGTTTTTTCGGGTGCGGGGCCCAGAGTACCGCGGATGCGGTCAGGAGGAGAAGCTTTTTTGTGATGTTCAGTGATTGCACCTGATATGGGCTTTCCCCTCTTCATCGAACCACGCCTTGGTTTCGACCATATCGAGTGCGTCAACGACTATAACGTAGTCTCCGTTTTCAAGGTCGATCTTTTTTCCCTTAAGAATCGTCTGGGTATCCTCCGTTTCCGGGGATTCTGAGGAGGAGGAGTGTGGTATCGTCTCGGTTTCATCGTTTTCGATACCCAGAGCCTCCCACTGCTCGCGGGCAAGGATTTCTCCTGTGTCAGGGTGTATAAATACCTTCACATTGGCACCCGACGCTTCGGCGGGTTGCGAAATCACTGCTGTTTTGCTTGAATGGTTCCCAGGAGTGGGCGGGTCGCCAGCGAAAGAGCTTATCGGCCAAACGGAGATTGAAAGCGTGGCAACGAGCAGAAGTTGTTTCATATCGATGACCATTATAAGTGAGTTTGATTTCAAAGTGAAGACAGATTGGGCGGCTTATTCTCCTGTTAAGTATGTTTTTGGCTTATCCAAAGACACATACCGCCGCTTGAGTTTATTCATTTCTTCTTTCCCCTCGCAAGACACGGCGAAACCGAAGTTATTCGGCGAAGCCGCGCGCCCGTTCTTTTCCCTCTTTCGTCGTAAACTTCACTTCGCGGGAACCGTCGTCCCTTTTTCTTCTCGTCGCGAGCGCGAAAAGCGCGGCGCCGAGCGCCGTGCAGAGAAGCGAAAAAAGGACCGCCGCCTCCCAGCTCACCGCCACCTGCGGTAGGTATTTCATTTCCGCTCTCCTTATTCTTTCTCATCAGCTTTTTATCTCCGGGAACCGTATTTCCTCGCACGGCGCCACGTCAAGCGTCCTGCCCCTGTATACGCCGTCGAATGTGAATGCGAAAAACTCCCTTCGCGAAAGCCTCATGAAGCTCTCGGGCGGCACCCTGTTCTCCTCCATTTCCCGGACGCTGAGCCCCCCGCCGAGGCTCATTATGGGAGAGAACCTTTTTCTCGTCCCCGCAAGGCGGGACGCCCACGCGGCCGTGTCGGGGTCGTTTACGCGGAAAATAACCTTGGTGTTCGTGTTGTCGAGGATTTTTCCCGCGTACGCCGGGCCGAGTTCGGCCACGAGGTCTTGGCGGCTCTGAGTCAGCATGTGCAGCCACACCCCGGCCCCTCCCGCCTTGTTGAAAAGATCGTCTATCCCGAAGTAAAAGACGTTTGACGCCTCGTCGGCGTAAACGGCGAGGGGAGGGTCGATCCTGCGGTGAGACGCAAGAACCCTGCCGACGAAGCTCTGCACCATCGAGAGCAGAACGCGCGCCATTATGTGGGCCGTTTTCCTGGTGAGAAGGGAGCCCGTCTGAACGACGAGTATCACCCTCTCTCCCGCCTCGAGACGCTCGACGAAGCGGTTCGCGGTGTCCTTTCCGATGATCTCTCCCACGGAGCCCGAGGAAAGCGACGTTATCACGGTGCGGAGGCTCGAGGAAACTTTTGAGAAGTAGTCCTGCGGCGAGGATAGTATCTGGTCGAGGTTACCGAGGATCTCCTCTGCCTCGGGCCCTTCTATCTCGGCTATCTGGGCGCGGAGACCCTCAAGCTCCCTGTAGCCTATGTTCTCCTTGATTTTTCTGAACGTGAATGTGGGCTGCTCCCCGAGAGATTTCGATATCAGCATGAGTCCCTGCACCACCACGAGCGTCACCTCGTAGGCTATGTTGAAGTAGAATTCCTCGCGGACCCGAACGCCCGAGACCACGTGGCTGACGATCTCCTCGGGCATGAAGTAGTGGGAGAGGGGATCCATCCTGACCGAGTAGCGGGGATGCACGGGGGAGAAGAAAATAAGATCGTCCTCCCGCCCCGCTTCCCTCGCCGCGGTCACTATCTTTGAGAAGATGGCGTTATCCCCCTTGGGGTCTATCCAGAGGATGCTTCGCCCCGCCCGTATGTCCTGCTCTATCATGGCTTCGGCGAGGCGGGTCTTTCCGCTTCGCGTGGCGCCCATGGTGAATACGTGCCCCTCGCGGTCTGCGTCGGGAATCGTTATCGGCGCGGGTTTCGCCTCGGCCTGCGCGTCAAGCGCCGTGCCCTCCCCTATGGTGCACCCCGTCGGCTGGGAAATGTCGCGGGGCTTCCTTGCGCGAAGTCCGATCAAGAGGCTTTTCTCCTTGTTTTTCCTGCCGGCATCTTTATTCTTTTTCTGTCCATTTTTTGATATCTGAAATACAATGTATTACAATCAAGAGAGAATGTCTATAACTTTTTTCAAAAATTTATCGGGGACGGGGAATCCGGCGGCTTGCGGGCGCGGTAGAATGCCTGGTTCTTCCCGCCCCGTATATGGAGGAGAAGGCCCGTGAGCGAGGGGCGGGGAGGTTTCGTTCACGTATCGCCTTCTCCCCACGCGTCTCCCCGCAACATCATAGACGCGATATCGGAGATACAGCAGTACCACATAATAGAGCGCACGGGGCAGGACATACCTTCGGATTTCCTCACGATGAGGGGGATGCTCACTTTTTTCATGGTGGGCTTCAGGAGCGGGTTCTGGGAGGGGGCGTTCCTGGGGCTGCTTCTTCCGCTCGGGTGGGGAGTGTGGGAGGAGGTGATCCTGGCCTTCGGGGGGACGGCGGATCTTTTCGGGAAGTGCCTTGTCTTTCTTTTCGGGTTCGGGATAAGCCTCATGATGACGGTTCTGCTCGGGGGGATACTCGCCGGGTACTATGGGGGAAACCTGACGAGAAAGGCCGTTAACTCGCTTGTGTGGGGCCGGACGGCGAGCCTGGTGGCGAAGGGGCTTATTGTGTTCTGCGTGTTTAACCTGCTCGTGTTTATCCTCAGTCCCGGGAACGTCTATTTTGTCTGCGAGGCGCTTCGGGGTCTTGTCGGAGACCCGGCCTCTTTTTACCGGGGGATAATGGGGATGAAGGAGCCTCTTCGGAAAAGTGCCGTCACCCAGCTTTATCTCTCCCCGGTGCTCAGTCTCGTGCCCTTTGTCACGCTCAGGCTTTTCGGTAGGGGGTGAGGATGGCGCTTCATTTCCGCACGGTTTCGGGTTTCGCGCGGGTGCGTGCCGGGGGAAATTCCCTCTTGACATGAATGCGCTTCTGGTTTAGTATTAAGGGAGCATTAAGGAGGAGTGTGATTTTCCGTTGAGGGAAAAAACGCTTGAAACTGGATTGTTTTTCTAGTAAACTTGGAATAAGTTTGATCATGCATTGAGGGATTCGGGGTTTTTATGCCCCTTTTTTAAATGTCCCTTAACGCTAATTATGGAACATAAATTTTACAGGAGGTAAGGAGAGATGATTCAAGCCAGATGGTTTATAATATTTTTTGCCGTTCTCGGCATGTCGGTTCCGTCATTCGCGATTGACTGGTCGCTTGGCGGATTTCCGAGCTATATGAGAACGAGAATGCGTGTTATTGACAACGCCACTTTGTTAAGTGAAGACAGGATTAGCGTTGTTGATACGACGCTCAGGGTCACCCCGCAGTTGGGATTGAGCGACGCGGTTACCGTGCGCGCCCAGGTTGACGTGGCGAGCAACATGATATGGGGTGGGGCGACTTCCCACTTCTTTGGTGGTACCTTTCTTGAAGATGACAGTGTTGTGCTGTCGGACCTGAGACCGAGCGACCGCTTCAACGGCGCTATTCTGAGGGGACCCAAAGCGATAGATCATGAGTACGGGTTTTTCACCGTACGCATGCT
Organism: Candidatus Dadabacteria bacterium; assembly: GCA_026705445.1. Taxonomy (NCBI): domain Bacteria; kingdom Pseudomonadati; phylum Thermodesulfobacteriota; class Candidatus Dadabacteria; species Candidatus Dadabacteria bacterium. The sequence goes on along the minus strand of JAPPAR010000011.1, from coordinate 3,339 downwards.
TCACGCGGACATAGTTCTTCCGAACAACCTTGGTTTCGTGAGAATAGGGCGCCAGCCTTTTGACTGGGGACTCGGAATTTTGGCAAACGGCGGACACGACCCGCATTCGGATCTCGGTTTCGTGGTTGACAGGGCTCTTTGGCTCAAGTCATTCCCCGCAGGAGCCGGAACCTTCACCTTGGTTCTCGTGTCTGACGTATTCAACAACGGTAGTTCGCTGTTCACTCAGGATGGTGGTGGACAGGGTTATGACATACTTGCAGCCGCGGGTATATACAACCAGCAGATGGGAGACGTGAACGTAACCGTTGGAGGTTATGCATTCCCGTACCTGCATCAGCAGAATATATTCGCTAGCCTGAGGAATCCTCTTCCCGGTGGTACAACCGGTTTCGGAAATGATTGGGATGTTGACCGTACTTCACTCTATTCCGGCCTGCTCGTACTTAAGGCTGCCAGCTGGAGCTTCACATACGAAGTCCAGATGTTCGGAGGGGGAGAAATTACAGCCGGTGATCCCAATGTAGAGCTTGATTTTGACTATGCTTTCGATATGGCGGCTCGTCTTGAACTTATGCCTTCGATGATGGCACAGGTAAGCACAATCGGTCTTGAAGCCGGTTGGGCTCAGGGTGATGACGGTTCGACTGCAACGACGATTGAAGGTAACGCCCTTCCGTTCAGCCCGGCCTATAATGTTGACAACCTTCTTTTCAAGCACGTCATTCCGACTGTTTACAACATAGAGGGCAGCGTTATAAACGCTATCTACGCCAGACTGTACGCGAATATGCAGCTTTCTGACAACCTCGGATTTACTCCTCAGGTTCTTATTGCCTGGAATGATGAGACAAATGCGGTTTCTGCTTTTGACAGTGGAGCCTTTGGTTCAGGTCTCCCAGCTACTGAAGTTGATGAGTATCTCGGAACAGAGATTGAAGGAACGCTCAGCTGGACGCTTCATCCGGGAGTAAACCTTGACTTCATCGGAAGCATGGTGCTTGCCGGAGACGGTCTTAAGGATCTGCAGGTGGCTCACGCAGCTGCTAATGGTGTCACTGCCACAGCCGACGATACGATCTGGGCATTCCAGTCAAGGCTGATGGTCTACATCGATCAGTTCGCAAAATAGAAACAAAACCAAATAAAAGCTAACAAAGCTTGAATGAAGCGGGTTCCCTCACAAAGGTTGCCCGCTTTTTTCATTTCATGCCCTTTTGATGGTGAGGGTTGGGTTATAGCGCGACAATTAAGATGACACTTTTCAGCATTGCAGTCTGCGAGACGATACTGACAGATATGAATCTCCGGGGGATCGGCGCGGCAATCTCTATTCTCAATCCCCCGCGGTTATTCAGTCATTTGCAGCCGTAGCGGATACGCGCCACGGCGTTGCGTCCCGCGAGCTGTTCCTTGGCGTATGCGGCGGGCATTTGCGGGGACTGCCAGCGACCTGCGATCTGCATGTCGACCAGCGTGGCTCCGCCGAGGGCCATGCTCTGCGCCGCCCCGACGCGCAGGGAATGACCGCTTACCCCCTCTATTCCCGCCTGCGCGGCGCGGGTTTTGAGTATGCGACGGATGGATGCCGGGGACAGGGGCGTTTCACCGACCCTGGAAGTGAAAAGATTCCCCCTTGATACGCTGCGAAACAGCGCTCCGTCATTTACGTTCGCGGCTTCGCGCCATGCCCTGACCCGGGTCATCGTCGGGCGGCCGAGATAGAGAACCGTCCCCCTGCCCTCCTGATCCGTCTTTGACCTGCGGACGCTGGCCCGTCCGGAGCCGTCGGTTTCCTCGGTAACGTCGGAGACGAGCAGAACCGCCGCTTCCGAAATTCTCAGCATCGCGTCGGACATGATCGAGATCAAAGCCGCGTCGCGGATCCCTGAAAGCGAATCCGTTTCTCCGCCCGCCATGGCCGCGATTCTTTCCGCCTGTGTCCAGGTGACGCCCCGCGCTTGGCCGCGTCCGCGTTCGGCGCCCTTGCGGCGGAATCCTCACATTGCCTTCGCCGTTATCCTGCCCACCGGAGATTCCCGTTCCCAGAGCTTCGCCGCGTAACGGACCGTCGCTATGACCATTTGAGCCGTGGCGGGAGCTTTGCCTTCCGCTTCAATCTTGGCGACGTAGCGGGCAAGCGTCACGTCATCCAGTTTTTCAAGGAGCAGTCTGATATTCACCCCTTCTGCCGATTCAATTCCCATAAAGGCCACGAGGCGGCGCAGGGCCCAGTAGTAAGTCTTGAGCGTATTCTCGGATACCGATTCCCCGATCAGATTCCTCAAACCCGCAATCGTCTCCCGGCTTTCGGAAACGACCGCGGCCTTGCGCGCGAACATGTCCGCCGCCCGCTCCTCCGTAAGCCCGGAGGACGCGCGCGAACTGAAACTGTATTCTCCGGTTCCGGCTTCGTAGTCCTTTGATGGTTTCAATACGGTTTCCAGATTCTGGGAAGTCTCCCGCCCTGCGTCCGTTTTGACCGTCTCCGTGAACCCCGGTTTCCGATGTGTGGTTCGTTTTGCCATTATTTGAAACCTCCTTTAATTGATTCAAGCAGTATGCGCATATACAGGATTGGTTTCTTCGGGGAACGGACAAGACCGGGCCGTGGAGGTAATTCGGCGGGTGCGCGGTGAAGGCGGCTGGTTTTACGCCCGGAGTTGCGCCGAAGCGTCGTGTTGCGCCAAAAGCTCTGGGCAGGTTCAAGCAGAGGGTGCGGGAACTTACGCGGTGCGTAAAGGGCGTAAGCCTGGATGAGCTTATCAAAGATCTGTCCCGCTACATTACCGGATGGCGAGGGTACTTCGGTTACTGCGAGATTCCTCAAGAAACTTCAGCCATTTTTCATCAAAATCATCTTCTAGCATATCTGCTTCATCAGGCATGGAAAAATCAAAACCTCTCAAACCGGTTATAATCAGTTGTCGGTTTTTTTCATAATCTTCTTCAGACCAACAGTAATCACCCTGACAGCGGTCCAATGACAAGCCATAGTGGTATCCCGTTTCCGTAATTAGGTTTTGCCACTGGTTTTCTCTCTCCTTCTCTCTTGCCCGTTGCTCTTTTTCCTCTCTTGCCTGTTTAGCTTCGTCCGATTCCATGATTTCTTTCCATTGATCTGAAAGCCATTTACGGTTTCTTCCAACAGTTTTAACAACCCATACTACAGACAACCAACCCAAGAAAATGGATAAAATCAGCAATCCATCTTCTTTGGTAACATCAAAGGTTATAAAACTGTTTATTCCCTTTTCGTTCATAAAAGAGGCTCCTACGTTTAGCCCGGATTTCTCACGGTAAGGTATAGAAAAGGCCGTTGTTTGTGTTATAATAAAG